>NZ_JBFAXX010000041.1:0-76778 GCF_040680995.1 Kitasatospora sp. NPDC051914 | reverse complement strand
CTGGTTCTGGCCCTTGACCTTGTAGACCTGCGGCGCCTCGAACAGGTTGTTCACCGTGTCGCTCATGACCGTCGTGTACGACGAGCCGAAGCTGCTCGGGAAGTTCCCGATCGGCATGCTCGCCCGGTAGATGCTGCCGTTGTCACCGGCGAAGAACAGGTACATGTTCTGGCCGTCGGCGATCAGGGTCTGGTCGATCGGGCCGGTGCTGGACTTGGGGATGCTGCCGGTGAACAGCGGCTGCGGCGCGGACCAGCCGTTGGGGTTGGTCGGGTCGCTGGAGGTGCGGTAGATGAACGGCCACTGACCCCACTGGTACGCCAGCACCCAGATGTTCTTGGGCGCGAAGTAGAACAACGTGGGCGCCACCGTGGCCTGGCCCATCCCGCTCTGCCTGGCCGACGCCATGTCCGACCAGTTGGTGAACGGGCTGAACATCATGGAGCCGTACGACGACCCCGACACGTTCGAGCCGTAGACCAGGTGCTTGCCGTTGTACACGACGTTCGTGAAGTCCTTCACCGACGCCCACCCGTTCGCCGGCTGCGCCAGCGCACCCGTGGAGGACCACCGGTAGCTCGACGGAAGGGCGCACGTGCCGCCCGGCGTGGGCGTCGTCGGGGTCGGGGCCGGGGTGGACGACCCGGACGACCTGAGGTTCCAGTGCTGGTTGGCGCCGTTCCAGGAGTCCCAGATCTGGACGGCGGTGCCGTTGGCGGTCTGGTTGCCGGGGGTCTCCAGGACCCGGCCGCTGGCGACGTTGGTGAGGGTGTAGGAGCCGTCGCCGTTCCGGGCGGCCTTCCAGTGCTGGTTGGCGCCGCCGTTGGAGTCCCAGACCAGCATCTTCGTGCCGTTGGCGGTCTGGCCGCCCGGCTCGTCCAGGACCCGGCCGCTGGCGATGTTGGTCAGGGTGTAGGAGCCGTCGCCGTTCTTGGTGGCCCGCCACTGCTGGTTGGTGGCGCCGCTGGCGTCCCACACCTGGAGCGGGGTGCCGTTGCCGTTCTGCCCGGCGGGCTGGTCGAGCACACGTCCCCCGGCGGCCACCGCGGAGAGGGTGTAGACGGTGCCGGAGACGATGCCCCCGTCCGGCGTGCCGCCGGCGCCGCCGAGGGTGGTGAGGACGGCGTTGTAGGCGGGCTTCTTGTTGCCGTTGTTGTCGAACAGCAGTGCGTTCTCGCCGGTGCGCCAGGAGTCGCTGTCGCGGATGCCCCACACGGTGATGCCGGTGCAGCGGGCGACGTTGAGGCAGGCCTGCACGGCGCTGGTGTACGCGGTGGCGGAGGCCTGGGCGATGTCGAGCTCGGTGATCTGGACGTCCACGCCGAGCGCGGCGAAGCTGGACAGGGTGGTCTGGAAACTGGCCGGGGGGCCGCCGGTGCCGAAGTGGCTCTGGAAGCCGACGCAGTCGATGGGCACGCCACGGGACTTGAAGTCCTTGACCATGTTGTAGACGCCCTGCGTCTTGGCGTCGGTCCAGTTCTCGATGTTGTAGTCGTTGTAGCAGAGCTTGGCCGCGGGATCGACGCCCCGGGCGGTGCGGAAGGCCTCCTCGATGAAGCCGTTGCCCAGCACGTTCTGGAACACCGAACTGCGGTGCTGACCGCTGCCGCCGTCGGCGAAGGCCTCGTTGACCACGTCCCAGGCGTAGATCTTGCCCTTGTAGTGGGCCATCTCCTGGGTGATGTGGTTGTTCATCACGCTGCGCAGGGTGTTCGCATCACCGATGGAGCTGACCCAGCTGGGCAGTTGGGAGTGCCAGACCAGGGTGTGGCCGCGCATCTTCTGGCCGTGTGCGGCGGCGTGGTTGACGATCGAGTCGCCGGCGGCAAAGGTGAACGATCCGCGGGAGCGCTCGGTGGCGTCCCACTTCATCTCGTTCTCCGGGGTGATCATGTTGAATTCCCGGTCGAGAATGGTGGAGTACGTCGAGTCCCCGAGCCTGCCCGTGGCCACCGCCGTACCGAAGTAGCGGCCACTGCCGGCCGCCGCGTCGCCGACCGTGGTCGGCGCGCTGGAGTTCGACGTGAACGCGGCCTGGGCGACCAGCGGTACGGCGGCGCCCACGGCGGCCAGCACCACGGCGGCGGCGATCAGGCGGCGGGTTGCCGGACGGCGGCGATGAGAGCGGTTCTGATCTGGCAACGGCTTGCCCCTTCTGGCGCAGCGGGCCTTGGTCTCGGCCCCGGTTACCCGTCAGTTGCCGCCAAGCGCACCGAGGTTGCCGTGATCGGGGAGGAATTTTTGTCGAGCCTGAGGCGGTTCCCGTTGCCGTTCGCGCACGGGTCGGACTCGGCTTGACGATGCGCGGCCGCCTCCCGCGCGGTGCGGACGGCCCGGTGCCGGGAGCCGGTGAAGACGAAGCACGTGCCGGTAGCCACGGGGGGCCGCAGGCGGTTGTGCCTGCGGCCCCGCTCGGGGGTCGGGATCAGGAGGGGTCGCCGTACTGGAGACCGCGGCCGTTGGTGCCGATGTACACCCGGCCGTAGGTGTCGGGGTCGCCGGTGACGATGCGCTGGCCGGCGAAGTTGCCCCACTGGTGCGCGTCGTCGTTGATCCGGACCCAGCTCGCGCCCTGGTCGGTGGAGCGGAAGACGCCGGCGACGCCCTTGACGGTGCCGATCAAATACAGCGCCTGGTACGAGGTGCCCGGGGCGGCCTTGCCGAAGCCGACGGCGGAGGCGGACTCCACCGAGGAGAGCTTGGTGAAGCTGCGGCCGCCGTCGGTGGAGTGCAGCAGACCCGTGCCGTCGCCGGCGAGCCACAGGTCACCCGCGATGCCCGGGACGGCGCTGAGCTTGCCGGTGGGCAGGTTGCCGGAGCGGGCGCCGAAGTTCGCGCCGCCGTCGGTGCTGGCGTAGAGCGTGCCGCCCGACAGCGAGTAGAAGGTGTTGGCCGAGGACCGGTCGGCGACGACCACGGCGTCGTTGCCGAGGCCGTTGACCCTCGACCAGCTCGCGCCCCGGTCGGTGGAGCGGTACGGGGCCTGGCCGGCCTCGGCCCAGACGAAGCTGGAGCCGTCCGCCGCGATCGCGATGTGGCCGCTGTCCGCGCCGGGCACCGGCTCGCCCTTGAAGCCGTTCCAGGTGTGGCCGCCGTCGGTGGAGAGGGCGCCGTCCTGCGCACCGCCCCGGCCGACCCGGACCACCAGCGAGGGGTTGGACTGGGCGAAGTCGACGGAGGTGCTGTTGTAGATCTCCGGGTTGGTCAGCCGCCCGGTGGGCTCCTTCGTCAGGTCGTCGTACACGAAGCCTCCCTGGTCGCCCAGCGAGGTGATGAGGGCGGCGGCGCCGGGCGGGGAGACCGCGTCGTAATACGCCGTCTCCTCCAGCCCGCGGGCTCCGATGAACCAGTGGCTGGTGCCGCCGTTGTCGGTCGCGTTGGCGTCCTTGCTGGCCCAGATGCCGTTGCCGGTGCCGTACATCACGTGCCCGGAGTCGAACGGGTCGATGCTCAGCGCGGTCATCCAGTGCCCGATGCCGGTGCCGAGGTACGGGGCGATGGAGGCGTCCCGCACGGACCTGTCGGACTGGGTCTTCCAGGTCGCACCGCCGTCGGTGCTGCGGTAGACCTCGTCCTGCGGCCACCAGCGGTCCAGCGTGGTGACCATCACCGTGGACGGCTTCTGCGGGTCGACGGCCAGACCGCCGAAGCCGTAGCTGCCCTGCGACGGCGAGATGTTCTTCCACGCCCCGCCGGAGGTGTTGTACTTCCACACCGAGCCGCCCGACACGTTGTTCGGGCCGGTGTTGTTGGAGTACGACACGTACAGCGAACCGTCACCGGAGAGCACACCGTGCTGCGGCACCTGGCCGGTGGGCTGCCCGGAGACGGCCCGCCAGGAGTTGCCGCCGTCGGTGGACCGGTACAGGTTGGTGGACCTGTCGGCGACGCCGACGTAGATCGTGTTGCTTCCCGCCGGGCCGTACGTCACGAAGGAGATGCCGGTACCGAAGCTCGCCCCGTCCTTGACCGGGAACGAGGAGACCTGGTTCCAGGTCACGCCGTGGTCGGTGCTGCGCCACAGGCCGTTCTTGCGGGTGCCCAGCAGCAGGGTGTCGTGGTTCGAGGGGTCGATCACCAGGCGCTCGCCGGCCCCGCGGGCGTCCTCGTTGCCGCCCAGCTTGAACGGCAGGTCGGTGCGCTGGAAGGTGCGGCCGCGGTCGGTGGAGCGCAGGATCGAACCGTTACCGGCCCACTCGTTGGTGTAGGTGCCGGCCGCGAGGTAGAGCCGGTTGGGGTCGACGGGGTCGGTGGCCAGCGACTCGATGCCCAGCAGGTTCCAGTCCTTCTGACCGACCCAGTCGGTGAGCGGGATCCACTGCTCGGCCCCGGTGTCCCAGCGGTACGCGCCGCCCATGTCGGTGCGCGCGTACAGCAGGCCCTTCTCCTTCTGGTTGAAGACCAGGCCGGTGACGTAACCGCCGCCCGCCACCGGGGCGTTCTTCCACACGTACGGTCCGGACCCGGTCTGCGCGCCGCCGCTCTCGGCCACCTTCACCAGCTTCCACTGCTGGTTGGCACCACCCCACCCGGACCACTGGATGACCTGCGCACCCTGGTCCGTGGAGTTGCCCGTGACGTCCAGGACCTGACCGCTCTTGCGGGAGGTGAAGGTGACGGCGTCGGAACCGCTCACATCGCCGATCCGCCACTGCTGGGAGGCGGAGGAGCGGTCCGTCTGCTGCTCGGCGACGGCCCCCTGGGCGGTCGAGTCGCCCGCGATGCCCAGCACCTTGCCGCTGTTGCGGTTCACCAGCTCGTAGTAGCCGTCCCCGGTGGGCTTCAGCCGCCACTGCTGGTTGGCGGTGTTCTGGTCGGTCCACTGCTGGATCCGGGTGCCGTCGGCGGTGGAGAAGCCGTTGACGTCCAACACCTTGCCGCTGCGGACCGAGACCAGCCTGTAGTAGGCACCACTGTCGACCGTCGCGGCCTGGGAGTCCTCGTGTACGAACACGAAGTACGACCCGACGGTGAGGGACACACCGAGCGCCAGAGCGGTGGCGCTCAAACGACGGCGGTGACGACCGCGGCGTCCGTTGTGGCGGGAGTTGCTCATGGGTAGACGTTCTCCTTGCGAACTGTGCACGAGAGAAAGCGGATCCGGACACCGGAACTGGCCGGATCTGCCTCCTTGTTGTCACAGGCTCCACAAAGGGTTGCCGCGAGCCGGAAACTTTTTCCGGTCACCTCGTGGTGAGGTGGATGTTGATCAGCGTCCAGGGTGACGTCGGCGCGGACCATGCCGACCAGCCATGCCCGGTGGCGGGTGAGCACGGGACGGTTGGCGGTCCACTCGTCGTCCGCTTCTCCGCGCAGATACGCCCGACGTCACGCGCGACCGGCGCCGCACCACCCGAGTGCAGCGCTCCCTCGCCCGGCCGCCCGGTGGGCCTGTACGGCGAAGCGCCGTCCCGGAAAGCGAAAGCCTCTCGGGACGGCGCTCGTCCGTAGGTCAGTCGGCCAGCGGCAGGTGGACCCGGTTGCCCTGGGCGGCGAACTCGGCGGACTCCTCGGCCCTGCCGGCCGGCGCCTCGGAGTCGTAGCCGGACTCGACGGCGGTGGAGCCGTCGCCGTGCTCGCCACGGATCTTCTGACTGATCTTCACCGACTGAAGGATCAATCCGCAGACACTGGCTCCCGCCTCCCGATCCGTATCGGATACCCCCTGGTCATCGGCCGCTTGCACCACTAGCGTCGGCCTCTCATCCACACCAGCACCGGGGGACTCATGCACGCCCGCACGACACGGCTGACGGCCACAGCCGTAGCAGCTGTCATCGGAGTGTTCCTCGCGTCCGGGTGCGCCCCGGCGCAGGAGCCGAAGGCCGCCGGTGGGGCGTCGTCCGTGCCCCCTTCAGCCGAGGCCGCGGCGACACCCCTGACGATGTCCCAGCTCAAGGGCCTCGCCTTCAAGGATGGAGATGTCCCCCAGGCCCGCGAGGGCGCCATCGAGGTGCATGAAGCCCAGCCGAAAGGCAGTGGACCGTCCTTCCCGCCCATATCTGTACCTGCCTGCCAGCCACTCATCGACATCCGCAACGGCGAGGGTTCGTTCGCCCATGTCTTCCAGATATTCAACTGGAAGGAGAACCTCTGGGGCGGCGCTTCGACACTCGCCTCCTACGAGGACAACGAAGCCAAGAAGCACTTCGCCGAACTCAAGCGGGCCCTCGCTGCCTGCCGGTCGTACGAAGGCGAGGGCTGGGTCGGGAAGTTCAGGGCGACGGTGGCGACAGAAGCACCCCCGCCGGTCGGTGACGAGGCGCTCGCCTTCCGAGAGATCATCCCCCAGGGGCCGGAACAGCCCGGTGACCGCAACGAGCAGTTCATTGTGGTGCGCACCGGGAACGCCATCGTGACCTTCTCCATGCTCGATGTGGGCAAGAGCTCGTCGTTCCCGACCGAGTTGGTCAGCCGGCAGGTGGAACGGCTGCGTACCGCTCAGCACCTTTGATCGCCCGCGAAGGCGACCGGCCGACGGCACCCCCGGGACCACCGGCCGACCGCGTGTCCGCAGGTCAGTCGGCCAGCGGCAGGTGGACCCGGTTGCCTGGGACGCGAACTCCTCCGACTTGGCCTCATGCCTTCGACAGCCGCCTCGTCGTACTCCGGCGAGGCGGTTCCGTTGCCGTACTTCTCATTGATGCTTTTGCTGATCTTCGGCGACGCCGAGAAGTAGCCGCAGACGACGGCAGAGTGGCGGTCCTCATCCAGCCCGCGCCCACGAACGGGAACAGCGGGGCGGGCTGCCGGCCGACACAAGGCACCGCCGAGAAGATGTGCGCCGGTCAGGGATTGATCGAGGAGAAGACCTCGACCTCGCACTTTGCCGCGCCGCTGCGTTTGATCCTCGCGTCGCTGGTGATCAGCGGTACGCCCAGGGCTTCCGCCAGGGCGACGTACTGGGAATCGTAGGCGCTGAGGTCGGCGTGCAGCCTCTCCACCCGATCCCAGAAGGGCAACGTCTCCCGTTTGGCGATGGGAAGCATCCGGTACGCAGCGACCGCCTTCTCCACTTCCCTCTCGGTCAGTTTGCCACCACGTCGCATACCGAGGAGGGCCGACTGGATCTCGTAGTCCAGAAGGGTGGGCGCGTAGACGTCCTGAGCCTCGGCCACTCGGCTGCGAACGAGTTCTCCGTCGGAAGTCCGGGCCGTGAGAACCAGGACGAGAGCGGAGCAGTCGATGACGATCAACGCCCGGCTCGCCCCTCGTCGATGGCAGCGAGGACATCAGCGGCACTGACGTCGGCCGTGGTTTCCCGGTTCAGCCTCTCCATCATCTCCGCCATCGTGGGCTTGGACGCCTCCCTGGCGATCAGGTCCTGCATGAACGCCTGAAGCGACTTGCCGGCCTGGGCTGCGCGGACCTTCAAGATCTGGATCTGGTCGTCCGGGACGTCCCGGATGGTGAGCGCCGTCATATCTGCACTTTAGCGCCAACAGCTGCAAAATGCAGACATCAAACCGGCCGTCACGGACGAACGGGAGTAACGGGACGAGCTGCGGTCGACCCACGCGGCCGGTTCAGCGGGGCTCGGCTCGGTCGGCAGATCCTCCCGGATGCCGAACGGGCCGGTCAGCATGCCGCTGGCCTCGGCGGCGCAGACCAGGACCTCGTCCGTCGCACTCGTCCTCAACCAGCGATCGCCTCCGGCAGGTCGGTCCGCCAGGAGGTGGACCCGGATACCCTGGGCCGCGAACTCCTCGGACTCGGCCTGCATGCCCGCCAGGGCCCCGGCGTCGTATTCGGGTTCTCGTCCCTGTCGCCGTACAGCTCCGTGATGCTTCTGCTGATCTCCATCGAGGACGACTTCAGTCATGAACCGGGCCGGACACGACGATGGCTGTCCGTCAGCCGAGCAGGAGTTCAGCTGCCGGGGTGTGGTTTCCGGTTGCCGAGGCCCGGGCCATCGCCGAGGCTGCCGTCCCCGGGGCGGTGCCGGGCGGCACGACCAGCAGCAGGAAGTGGTCCTGGAAGCCCCGTGTGAGGCTGATCGTCGCATCGCTGCCGGCGAACCAGTTGATCCGGACCGCCAAGCCGTTCGCCACGACGGACTGGGGCACGCCGTCCCAGGCCGAGGTGTCGAGGCCGGCCCGGATGATGCGTCCGAGGTGGGCGCCGAGCGCGGTGATCAGGTCCGGCAGCTCGGCGAGGACGTGGTTCGAGCGGGGCCACCAGGCGCCGTCGAAGACGCCCTCCCGCGACATGGTCGGTTCCAGTACCAGGCGCGGCAGCAGCGGGACACCGGGCACCGACCACGGTTCGGGAGAGGGGGGCTCAGGGAGGGGGATCGGCATCATGAGGGGGCCGCCCGTCCGGTCCACGAGGGACCAATCATGACCCAGGGCGACGCCGGCGCTGATGCCGGTGTGCGGAATGTCCTCGGTTGTCTCCCACGGTACTCCGCAGCGGTCTTCCCCGGGCCGCCCGCCACAGGAGTAGCCTCGAAGACATCCAGGGCATCCCGCATTCCGGTATCCGTTCCGGCTTCGTTCTGGGTGAATGACAGCCCGGCGGCCCCGAACGGGCAGCCGGAGACGGGAACGGTGGACACCGTGACCACTCACCCCTCGCAGTCGGCACGGCTCGGCCACGGCCTCACGGTCGCCGACGCCATGGATCCCTGCGAATACCAGATAACCGATGACAGCACCGTCGACCAGGCCAACGACATCTTCCGCAGCGCCCACGTGGAGTACCTGCTCGTCCGCGACCACAACGGCCGGTGCGAAGGACTGGTCACCCGCACCGGACTCCACCCCTTCCTGACCCGCTCCTGGTACACCGAGCGAACCGCGATCAGCACCACCACGCACCAGCGCGGACCGTTCACGTGGCCGACCATGGGCTTGGCCCTGGCCGCGATCGCGATGCGGATCAAGCACCTGACGGTCTGGCCCGTCGTCGACGAGGACGGCTACCTCCTCGGCGTGCTCACAGCGGACCGCGTCACCGGCCTCCTCGCCACCACGCCCGTGTGACCCGTCGCGCTGGGCCGAAGCGCTGTCCTGGGAGCCCCCTCCGCCTCCCAGGACAGCGCGGTCCGCCGTCAGTCCGCCAGCGGCAGGTAGACCCGGTTGCCCTGGGCGGCGAACTCCTCCGACTTGGCCTTCATGCCCTCTACGGCCTCCGCGTCGTACTCGGGCTCAGGGGCACCATCGCCGTACTTCTCCGTGATGGTTCGACTGATCTTCATCGAGCAGAACTTCGGACCGCACATGGAACAGAAGTGCGCGGTCTTGGCCGGCTCGGCGGGCAGCGTCTCGTCGTGGAAGTCGCGGGCGGTCTCCGGGTCGAGGGCCAGGTTGAACTGGTCCTCCCAGCGGAACTCGAAGCGCGCGTCGGAGAGCGCGTCGTCCCAGGCCTGGGCGCCGGGGTGGCCCTTGGCGAGGTCGGCGGCGTGGGCGGCGATCTTGTAGGTGATGACGCCGGTCTTGACGTCGTCCCGGTTGGGCAGACCCAGGTGCTCCTTGGGCGTGACGTAGCAGAGCATGGCGGTGCCCCACCAGGCGATCATCGCGGCGCCGATGCCCGAGGTGATGTGGTCGTAGCCGGGGGCGACGTCCGTGGTGAGCGGGCCGAGGGTGTAGAAGGGCGCCTCGTCGCAGATCTCCTTCTGGAGGTCCATGTTCTCCTTGATCTTGTGCATCGGGACGTGGCCCGGGCCCTCGATCATCACCTGGACGTTGCGCTCGCGGGCGATCCGGCCGAGCTCGCCGAGCGTCTGCAGCTCCGCGAACTGGGCCTCGTCGTTGGCGTCCGCGATCGACCCCGGGCGCAGGCCGTCACCGAGCGAGAAGGTGACGTCGTACGCGGCGAGGATGTCGCAGAGCTCCTCGAAGTTGGTGTAGAGGAAGTTCTCCTCGTGGTGCGCCAGGCACCAGGCGGCCATGATCGAGCCGCCGCGGGAGACGATGCCGGTCTTGCGGCGGGCGGTCAGCGGCACGTAGCGCAGCAGCACGCCGGCGTGGACGGTCATGTAGTCGACGCCCTGCTCGCACTGCTCGATGATCGTATCGCGGTAGACCTCCCAGCTGAGGTCCTCGGCCCGGCCGTCGACCTTCTCCAGTGCCTGGTACAGCGGCACGGTGCCGATCGGCACGGGGGAGTTGCGCAGGATCCACTCGCGGGTGGTGTGGATGTTGCGGCCGGTCGAGAGGTCCATGACGGTGTCGGCGCCCCAGCGGGTCGCCCAGGTCATCTTCTCGACCTCCTCCTCGATGGAGGAGGTGACGGCGGAGTTGCCGATGTTGGCGTTGATCTTCACCAGGAAGTTGGTGCCGATGATCGCCGGCTCGACCTCGGGGTGGTTCACGTTGACCGGGATGACGGCCCGGCCGCGGGCCACCTCGTCGCGGACGAACTCCGGGGCCAGGCCCTCGCGGAGGGCCACGAACTCCATCTCGGGGGTGATCACGCCCTGCTTGGCGTAGGCGAGCTGGGTGACGGCGGTGCCGGCCCGGCCGCGCAGCGGGCGGCGGGGGCGGCCGGGGAAGACCGCGTCGAGGTTGCGGAGGTTCCCGCCGCGCGGCGAGGTGTGCTTGATGCCGTCGTCCTCGGGGCGGGCCTCGCGGCCCTCGTACTCCTCGACGTCGCCGCGCTGGCGGATCCAGGGGTCGCGCAGGGCGGGCAGGCCGCGCCGCACGTCGGCCTCGTAGGACGGGTCGGTGTACGGGCCGGAGGTGTCGTACAGCGGGACGGTGCGGCCGTTGGTGAGGAGGACCTCGCGGTACGGGACGCGGAGGTCGGGACGGCTTCCCTCGCGGTGGGCCTTGCGCCAGGCCGGGGTGGGGTAGCCGGTGGACGCGCTGCTGACGCCCCGGCCGGAGGCAGACTGCGGCTGTGCTTCAAAGATGGTCATCAGACCCTCTACTCCCTACGCCGGCATTACCCGGTCAGGTTCCTGCGGTCGGCGCAGCGGTCGGTTCGCACACATGCGATCCGTTCAGCGCCCTCTCAGCCCGGTGCTCCGAGCTCCCGTTGGTTGCGGGCGGGTGCCCGCAACAAGACGTCAACACCGTAGCGGCCGCATCCGGGCAGGTCCAGACGGGTTCCGGCCAGTGGACCGGCGCGGCAGACTGGCCGGCATGGTGGGCAGCACGGGGCGGGTGACCGGCCGGATCGGGCCGGGACTGGTCGGCGGGGTGATGGTGTACGTCCGCGAGCGGAACGGCACGGAGGCGTTCCCGGCCAAGGGCTTGGCGGCCGCCGAGGCGGCCCGCGCGCTGGGCCTGGCCGAGGCCGAGGCGATCAAGGCGCGGGCGGCGGCCCTCGCCGAGAACCAGGAGGCCGTGGTCGCCCAGCAGTTGGCGGAGAACTGGCCGGACATCGTCCGGGCCGGCGCGGAGGCCCTCGGGAACGTCGAGCACATGGTGGTGCTGAACGGCGCGAACGGCATGGCGGACATGCTCGCCAAGGCGCTCACCATGGGCGGTACGGGCCTGGGCCTGGCCCGGCAGCTGCTCGCGGCGACGCAGCCGCAGCAGCGGCCCGCCGCCGAGCCGACGGCGGCGGGCCGGGTGAGCCACCCGATCCCCGTCCAGGAGGGCTCCGACGACTAGGGATTGCACCGCGACGGCCCGCCGACCGCGCAGTGCGGTCGGCGGGCCGTCGGCTTCGGGCCGGGTGGTCTCCCCGTCGGGGGTGAAGCCGGTGTCGTAGTTGATGCCCCTGGCGCGCACGGTGCCTCCCCCGGTGGGTGTTTCGGGCCTGCGAGGGCCTGCGGGTTCCTGTGGGCCTGCAATCCCTGTACGGGGGAGGTCACTCGGACTCGGCGATGACCTGCTCGGCGATCCGCCCGGCGAAGACGTTGCCTCCGAGGATGCCCACGGCGATCGCGGCCACCAGGAAGACGGTGCCGAGCCAGACCATGGTCTCCACCGGCACGGTGTAGGCGCCGACCACCCGGGCGACGCACTCGGCGACCAGTGCGGAGCCCCAGACCAGCGAGAAGTTGCGCTCCTGCTTGCGGAAGGCAGCGGAGCCGGCGGCCAGGCGCTCCCAGGCGGCGGCCCGGGCGGCGATGCCCTTGACGACGAAGGGCTTGAGGCCGGCGGTCATCAGCGGCTTCCCGGCGAAGGCGGAGACGATGACCGAGAGGCCGATGACGCTGCTGATCGCACCGTCCTTGGCGAGCATCAGCCGCGGGTCGCCGCTGATCGCGGAGAGCGTGATGCCGACGGTGTTGACCACCAGCATCACCAGGGCCAGCCCGTTGAGGCTGCGGTTGCGGAGCAGTCCGGCGACGGTGCGGACGGCCGGGACGGCGCTGCTGACGCCCAGCGAGGCGACCAGGCCGAGGCCGAGCAGGCCGTGCGCCGCGTAGTAGACGCCGAGCGGCACGGCGACGTCGACCAGCAGGGGCTTGAAGGCGTCGAGCCTCGACGCGCCCGCCCCGGCCTGCCCGTTCTGCCCGGTCTGCTCGATCGTCGCGCTGCTGGTGATGGTGGCCATGGTGTCCGCTCCCCGTGTCGGTGGTGCCCGTTCTCCCGATGCATCGAGAATCTCGCGGCGGGGGTACCGCCCGGCAGTGTCGGCCGCACCGGGATCCGCATGACGGATGTCACGGCCCGGGCCCAGCACGAAGGTCGGGGGTGATCACCGGTCCGGGCTGAGTACGGGTACTCAGGCCGCGGGCGTCCGGCGCCCGGCAGCATGGTGGCATGGACCTTCGAATTCCGAGCGTGGGCATCACCGCGGTGGGCTCCGGCCTGCCGGCCCGGGTGCTGACGTCGCAGCAGCTCCAGGACGAGGTGGTGGCGGGCAGCGGACTCCGGCTCCCCGAGCGGATGTTCGAGAAGGCCACCGGTATCGCCACCCGGCGGTTCGCCGCCGACGACGAGTACGCCTCCACGCTGGCACTGGCCGCCGCACGCAACGCCCTCGGCAACGCCGGGTACGACCCGCTCGACATCGACCTGCTGGTGTACGCCTCGGCCACCCGGGACGTCTGCGAGCCGGCCACCGCCCACCTGGTGCAGGCCGAACTCGGCTCCCGCGCCCACGCCTTCGACGTCTCCAACGCCTGCAACAGCTTCATCAACGGCATCGACGTGGCCCGCGCGATGATCCTCGCCGGACGGGCCCGCCGGACGCTGGTCGTCACCGGCGAGACCCCGAGCCGGGCGATGCGCCGCGACCCGTCCGGGCTCGCCGACTTCCGGGACGGCTTCGCCGGCTACACCTTCGGCGACGCGGGCGCGGCCGTGGTCGTCGAACCGGTCGAGCGCGGCGGCATCCTGGACGTGGAGACCGAGACCGCCTCCGAGCACTGGGCGGTCGGCGGCATACCCGGCGGCGGCTCGCGGCACCCGCGCGGCGACGAGTACAGCTACTTCCGGGGCGGCGGCAAGGAGTTGAGGGGCGTCTTCGAGAAGATCGGCGGCGACATCCTGACCCGGGTCGCGGCCCGCACCGGGCTCGGCTGGGACGCGTACGCCCGGGTGCTGGTGCACCAGGTGACCGTGCCCTACCTGGAGCGCTTCGTGGAGCTCACCGGGGTGCCGCAGGAGAAGCTGGTGCTCACCGTGCCGGAGCTGGGCAACGTCGCCAGCGCCACCCTCGGTGTCCAGCTCGACCGCATCCACGGCGGGCTGCGCTCCGGCGACAAGGTGCTGATGGTCGGCCTCGGCGGCGGCGTCAGCCTGATGACCATGGTGTGGGAGGTGCCGTGACCGCGCTCTGGGTGATCGTGCCCGCCTACCGCGAGGAGGCCCGGATCGGCGAGACCCTGCGGGCGCTGGCCGCCCAGCGGGACACCGACTTCACCCTGCTGGTGGTCGACAACGCCTCCGACGACCGGACGGCCGCCGTCGTCGAGGAGTTCGCCGCGAACGCGCCGTTCCCCGTCCGGGTGCTGGTCGAGCCGGAGAAGGGGGTCGGCTGCGCCGTCGACACCGGCTTCCGGCACGCGATCGCCCACGGCGCCGACCTGCTGGCCCGCACCGACGCCGACTGCCTGCCCGAACCCGGCTGGACGGCCGCCGCCCGCGCCGGGCTGCTCGCCTCCCGCGGCCTGGTCTGCGGCCACATCACCGCCCGCCGCGACGAGCACGGGCCGGTCGGCCGCCGGCTGTTCCGCACCCTGGTGGTGCTCGGCGCCTTCTTCGGCCGGATCCGCCCCGCACACCACCGCCGGCACGGCTTCCTGGTGCCGTACCGGATGCATGCCGGCAACAACATGGCGATCACCGCCGACCTGTACGAGGCGGTCGGCGGCATGCCGCGCCGGCCCTCGCCCACCGACCGGACGTTCATCAACCGCGTCCGCCGCCACACCACGGCCATCGTGCAGCGCCGCGACATGGTGGTGCAGAACTCCACCCGCCGCATCCGCGCCTACGGCGTCGTCGGCACCGCCCGCTGGTACCTGGACCGCGGCAGCGGCGGCCGCGGCGTCGACCCCCGATGAAGGAGCCGGACGTGCTCGACCACCTCACCCGCGTCCTGCGGGACGGCGCCGACCGGCCCGCCGTCCTCGGCTGCACCCGCAGCGGAGCCGTCCGGGTCCGCGCCCGCTGCGGCGAGATCGCCGACCTCGCCGACGCGTACGCCGCCGCACTCCACCACGGTCACGGGCTCGCCGCCGGGGACACCCTCGGCGTCGCCGTCCGGCCCGGCCCGCGCGCGCTCGCCCTGATGCTCGCCGCCCACCGGCTCGGCCTGCGGGCCGCCGTCCTCGACCCCTCGGCCGGCCCGGACGTGCTGCTCGCCCGCCTGGAACTCGCCCGCCCGGCCCTGGTCGTCGCGGACGCCGCCGCCCAGGCCGTGGCCGGCTGGGCCCGCGGCCTCGCCCGCCGCGCCTCGCTGGAACTGCCCCGTCTCGACGCGCTCGGCCCGGTCGCCACCGCAGGACCGCGCCGCCCCGGCTGCGCCCCCGCCCTGCGCACCCCCGGCGGCCGCCCGCCCGCGCCCTACGACGGCGACGGCGACGCGGTGATCGTCTTCACCTCCGGCACCACCTCCGCCCCGCGCGCCGTGGTGCACACCCGCGCCTCGGTCGCCGCCGGGATGCGGGCGGTCGCCGGGCTGGTCCGCCCGCAGGCCGGGCAGGCCGTGCTCGGCGGCACCTTCTTCGTCCTCGTCCCCTCGCTGGCGGCCGGCGCCACCGTCGCCCTGCCCGCCCGCTCGCCCAAGGTGCTCGGCCGGCAGGTCCGCCGCCTCGCCCCCGCCGAGACCTATCTGACACCGCCCCAGCTGCGCGGCCTCGACCAACTCACCGGCCGGGTCTGGACGGGCTCCGCGCCGGCCTCCGCCGGACTGCTGCGCCGTGCCAAGCAGGCCGGCGCCACCGAGGCCTGGGGCGTGTACGCGCTCACCGAGCTGTTCCCGGCCGCGGCCGTCGAGGAGGCCGACAAGTCCGCCTTCGACGCCGACGGCGACCTGCTCGGCCACCCGCTGCCCGGCGTCACCGCCCGGCTCGCCGACGGCGGCGAACTGCTCCTCGCCGGAGCCGCCGCCCGCGACCGCTACCTCGGCGAACGCCCCGACCCGTGGGTGCGCACCGGCGACCGCGCGAGCCTCGACCCGGACGGCCGGATCGTCCTCGCCGGCCGCTGCAAGGACATGGTGCTGCGCCGCGCCGAGAACATCTACCCGGGCCTGTACGAGCCCTCCCTGCACCTGCCGGACGTCGAACTCGCCCTGCTGGTGGGCGTGCCCGCAGGGGACGGCGACGAACGCCTGGTCGCCCTCGTCCAGCCGCGCCGCGGCGCCGACCGGCACCGGCTGCGCGCCGACCTCGAACGCCCGCTGGCCCGGATGGGCAGCGCCCGCCCGGACGCCGTCCTGCTCGGCGATATCCCGCTGGCCGGCCGCTCCCGCAAGCCCGACCGGGCCGCCGCCGCCCGGCTCTGCGCCCGCGAGCTCGCCCGGTGAGCGCGGACCGCACGGCCGTTCCGGCGCGCGCCCACCGCACCGCCCGGCGGCTCGACCGGCGGGTCTACCTGGCCTCCCACCCGGTGCTGTTCGCACTGCTCGCCGCCACCCGCCGGCGGCCGGTCGTCCGCCTCGGCAGCACCGTGCTGGTGCACGGCGCCGAGGCGTACCGCGAGGTGCTCACCCGCGTCCCGCTGGACCGCACCGCCGAGGGCACCACCGGCGGGGCCGCCGCCCGGCGCACCGACGGCGGACTGCTCTTCGACCAGGACGGCGGCGAGCACCGCGCCGCCCGTCGCGACCTCACCGAACTCCTCGGCGCCCACGGCACCGAAAAGCTGCGCCCGGTGTGGCAGAGCGTCCTCGACCGCCGGCTCGCCGGACTCACCGGCACCGTCGACCTGGTGGACGTCGTCCGGGAGCTCGCCGGGGCCACCGCCGCCGCCCTCACCGGCAGCACCGCCGAACCGGCGGAACTCGCCCGCGCCTGCGCGGAGGCCGCCGCCGAGGCCGCCCGGGAGCACCTGCCCGGCCTGCCCCGGCGCACCTCCACGACGGCCGCCGAACACCTCACCTCCCTGCTGCCGGGCGGCCGGGACGCCATGCTCGCGGTCGCCGCCGTCAACACCACGATCGCCGCCCTCCCGCGGGCCGCCGCCTGGTGCGCCCGGGCCGGCCTGTGGAGCGACGTCTCCCCCGAACTCGCCGCCGAACTGCTCCGGTTGACCGCACCCTCGCCGATCCTGCCGCGGGTCGCCGCCGACGACGCAACGGCGGCCGGCTGCCCAATCGGCCGCGGCGACCGGCTGGTGCTGGTCGCCCGGCACGCCGCCGGCGCCCACCGCAGCGGGCCCGCCGACCCGCAGGCCGCCCAGGCGGTCTTCGGCGCCGGCCCGCACGCCTGCCCCGGCGCCCGCCTCGCCCGCGCCCAGCTCACCGACTTCCTGGCCGCGCTGGCCCCGCACCGGCCGGTGGTCGTCCGGGCCTCCGTGGACCGCCGTGCCGCCCTCCCCGGCTACTCCTCGCTGCTCGTACGGAAGGGCTGATCCGCATGCTCCGCATCGCGATCACCGGCGCCAGCGGTTTCTGCGGCTCGCACCTCGCCGAGGCCGCGGCCGCCGCCGGCGCAGAGGTGCGCTGCCTGGGCCGCCGACCGGGCCCGGTCGGCACCCACGTCCGCTGGGACGCCGCCGCCGAGGACCCCGACCTGCGCGGCGCCGACCTGGTGGTGCACTGCGCCGCCGCCGTCGGCGACCACCCGCCGGGCTCCCCCGCCGAGGCCGAGCAGCACGCCGTCAACGTCGACGGCACCGCCCGGCTGCTGGCGGCCGCGGCGGGCACACCGGTGGTCCTCGTCTCCAGCGCCAGCGTCTACGACCCGCGCGCCGACCGCAGCCTGGTCCGCGAGGACCACCCGACCGGCGGCGGCCACCGCAATGCGTACGGCCGCACCAAGGCCGCCGCGGACCGGCTCGCCCTGCAGGCGGGTGCGGTGGTGCTGCGGCCGCGCGCCGTCTACGGCCCCGGCGACCCGCACCTGATGCCGCGTCTGCTGGAACGCGTCCGCCACGGCCTCCTGTTGCTGCCCGGCCCCGACGTTCCGCTCAGCCTGACGGCCGTACAGAACCTCGCCGAGGCCTGCCTGGCCGCCGCCGAGTGGCCACCCGGCGCGTACAACATCACCGACGCGGAGCCGTACCGGCGGGACACCGCCGTCCGAACGGTGCTCGCCGCCCAGGGCGTTCGCGTCCGGATCGGCCATGTGTCGGTCGCCGTCGCCGAGTTCGCGGCCCGCCGCGGCCTGCTGCCCGGCCTCACCCCGTACGCCGTCGACCAGCTCGCCCGACCCGTCGTCCTGGACACCACCAGGGCCACCGACCAGGGCTTTCGACCACGCTGGGCGTTGACCTCTGCACTGTCCGCCACAAATGATCACGAATGCGCAACACCCACGAAGATCACGTGACACTTCGCATGCCACCCGCCAGAATCCCTCTGCCCGTGCGTGAGCGGACCACCGCCCGCGGGCCGGGAACTTTTCTGGGGGACAGGTCGCCATGCGCACCCGCCACACCGCTGCCCTCGTCGCAGCATGCCCGACGGCACTGCCCGTCGGGCGCCGGCACGCGGACACCGAGACCGGCCCCGCCGTCGTCCCGTTAGGCACCGTCGCCCCCTGGACCCGACCGGCACCACCCCCGTGGTGACCGCCCCCTCCGGCCGGTCCGCCGACGCCTGACCGGCCCACTCCACCCCCGGGAACCATTCATGCGCATCCGCCGCACGGCCGTCCTGACGGTCGCCTGCACCACCGGCCTCCTCGGCCTGGCCTCCCCGGCCCACGCCGAGACGGCCGCCACGCTCTACGTCGACAACAGCGTCGGCGTGCCGTGCTCGGACTCCGGTGAAGGCACCAAGGAGCAGCCGTTCTGCTCGATCACCGCCGCGGCGGCCGCCGCCGTCGCCGGCCAGACGGTGGAGATCGCCACCGGCCAGGGCTACACCGGGCAGGTCGCGCTCACGCGTTCCGGCGAGTCCGGCAAGCCGATCGTCTTCACCGGCGCCCCGTCGAACCTGATCCCCCAGGTCAACGCCGGCACGTCACCGGCGTTCGCGATCGACGGACTCCACGACGTCGAGCTCCGCCGTCTCAGGGCCTCCGGCGGCGTGTCGGTCACGAACTCGGACCGGATCACCCTCGACCGGCTGACGGCCACGGCCCAGGGCACGACCAACGGGGTCCGGATCGCCGGTGCCAGCCACGACGTCACGCTCAGCCGGTCCACCGTCACTGCCGTGCGCGGCACCGTCCCGGTCAGCGTCGAGGGGGCGACGGGCACCCTCATCAGCAGGGTGGTCAACGGCACCATCGCGCACAGCACGATGATCAGCGTGACCGACGCTCCCAACACCAGTGTCCTCAACAACACCGGTGTCTACGGGTGCGGCTCGGGCGTCGCCCTCGCCGGCAGCTCGACGGGCGCCACCGTCGTCAACAACGTCTTCACCACCACGGGCTCCACCACGTGCACCGCGGCGGAGAAGAGGCCGCTGATCTCCGTGGCGGCCACCGCTGCCGAGGGCACCCGCGTGGGGTACAACAACCTGCGTTCTTTCACCGGGGCCTCGCTCTACTCCTGGGCCGGCGCCGAGTACAACGCCCCCGAGGACTTCCGTACCGCCACCACCCAGGGCGAGCGGGACCTGGTGATCCCGGTCGATCAGCCCGCGACCGGCAGCCTGTCGCTCGCGACCGACTCCGCCGACGCCACGGTTCCCCGCGTTCAGGAGACGAGCTCCTCCGGCCTGCCCCCCGCCGACGACCCGCGAGTCCCCAACACCGGCACCGGCTACGGCTACCTGGACCGCGGCGCGTCCGAGCAGCAGGACTCCTTCGACGCCGTCGCCGTCGCCGTCGACCAGACCTGGGCCCCCTACGGCACCACGGTGACCGCCACCGCCAAGCCCACCGACCTCTGGCCGACGGCCCTGACCTACACCTTCGACTTCGGCGACGGCACCCAGGTGACCACCAAGGAGACGACGGCCACCCACGTCTACGCCTCGCCCTGCACCTGCAAGGTGAAGGTCACGGGCGTGAACGGGGCCGGAGTGTCGAAGGTCAGCACCCCGGTGGACGTCAAGGTCACCACCCCCGGCCCGATCGTGCCGCCGCTGTCGGCCACCCCGGACCTCCCGCTCGGCAACAGCCCGATCGGCCGGACCTCGCCGCTCTCCGTCGCGGTCGACGCAACGATCACCGATTCGGCATGGCCGATCGCTTCCTACGCCTTCTCCTACGGCGACGGTTCCCTGACCGAGAGCTCCTCCTGGTCGAACGGCCGGCACACCTACGCCAAGCCCGGCGACTACCAGATCACGGTGACCGTCCGGGACATCAAGGGCAACACCGGCACCGCCTCCACCACGTTCCACGCCGAGTACGCGAAGGCGACGTACAACCCGGTGACACCGTTCCGGATGCTCGACACCCGGCCGATGTCCGGCCTCTACGGCGGCAACACGCTGAAGCTGAACGTCTCCTACGGCTACCCGGACGTCATCAAGCCGGTCACCTCCGGCAGCCCCGAGGCCGTCGTGCTCAACGTCACCGCGACCAACGCCACCGCGGACACCTACCTGACGCTCTTCCCCAGCGGCCAGGACCGCCCGACCGCCTCGAACCTGAACGTGAAGGCCGGGCAGACCGTGGCCAACCTGGTCACCGTCCCCGTCGGCAGCGACGGCATGGTCGAGCTCTTCAACCTCTCCGGGCGCACCGACGTCGTCGTCGACTTCGTCGGCTACTACCAGCCCAATGCCGGGCAGGGATTCACCTCCACCGGCCCGGCCCGGCTCTCCGACACCTCGATGGCCGGCGGCGCCACCAGCACCCTGAAGGTCACCGGCAAGGCCGGCGTGCCCGCCGACGCCACCGCCGTGGTCGTGAACCTCACCGCCGACCGGCCCACCGCCAACGGCTACCTCACCGCCTACCCCCACGGCACCGACCGGCCGACCGTCTCCAACCTCAACTTCCGCACCGGCCAGACGATCGCCAACCAGGCCATCGTCCCCGTCGGCGCCGACGGCTCGATCGACCTCTACAACTTCACCGGCAACACCCGTGTCGTCGTGGACGTCTTCGGCTACTACAGCCCCGGCAGCAAGGGCCTCTTCACCCCGGCAGCCCCCGTCCGCCTCGCCGACACCCGCTACGACAACACCAAGCAGCCCCTCGGCCCCGGCGCCCAGCTCAACCTGCCCATCGGCGGCACCCACGGCGTCCCCGCCAATGCCACGGCCGCGGTCCTCAACGTCACCGCCACCCAGCCCACCAACCCCGGCTACCTCACCGTCTGGCCCGACCTCACCACCCGGCCGAACACCTCCAACCTCAACCTCGCCCCCGGCGTCACCACCCCCAACCACGTCACCACGCCACTCGGCACCAACGGCCGCGCGAACATCTACAACTTCAGCGGCAACACCCACGTCATCGCCGACCTCGCCGGCTGGTTCACCAACTCCTGACCGGCCCCTCTGCCATCTCCGGAAAGCAGTCCATGCGTATCCACCGCACAGCCGCCCTGACCGTCGCCGGCATCACCGGCACCCTGGTGCTGGCGGCACCGGCTCACGCCGAAACACCCACCACTCTGTACGTGAGCAACAACTCCGGAGCCGGCTGCACCGTCACCGGCGACGGCACCCAGCAGAAGCCCTTCTGCACCATCGGCGAGGCCGCGGCCGTGGCCCAGCCCGGCCAGACGGTGGAGATCAGGGGCGGCTACTACCGCGAGCAGCTGGTCCTCACCCGATCCGGCGAGCCCGACAAGCCGATCAGCTTCCGCGGCACCGGCGGATCGGTGGGCATACAGGCCGACGACCAGAGCTCGCGGGCGGCCATCGCCGTCAACGGAGTCCACGACGTCGTTCTCGAGGGTCTCACCGCCTACGGCGGCACCACCGTCACCGGTTCCGACCGCGTCACCTTCAACAAGGTCGTCTCGAACGGTGTCGGAACGCGACCCGGCGTGCTGGTCGGGAACGGCAGCCACGACGTGGCGGTCACCCGCTCGGTCATCGGAGCGCAGCAGGGCTCCCCCCTCGTCAAGATCGAGGGTGCCACCGGAACCCTGCTCGGCCGCAACCTGGGCGGCGGATCCAGCGACAAGCCGTCCGTCCTGGTCAGCGCGATGGACGCGCCACGTACCACGGTCACCAACAACACCAACACGCGGGGATGCGGCATCGTCCTGTCCGGGGACTCGGCGGACTCGAACATCTTCAACAACGTCTTCGCGGCCGCCGCTCCGCCCGCCACCTGCAGCGGTGAGGCACGGCCTCCGATCTCGGTGGCGGCATCGGCGACCACCGGTACCCGTGTGGGCCACAACCTGCTTTCCTCGACCGGCACGACCGTGTACTCCTGGGGAGGAACGGAGTACGCCGCTCCCGAGGCCTTCCGGCAGGCCACCGGGCAGGGTGAGAAGGACCTGGGCGTTCCTGCCGGGACGGTCCCTGCCGGCAACCTGGCGCCGGCCACCGACTCGGCGGACGCCACGGCGCCCGGCGTGCTGGAGACCGATTCGGCAGGCAAGGGACCCGAGGACGACCCGCGGGTGCCCAACACCGGTACCGGCTACGGATATCTCGACCGCGGTGCGATCGAGCAGCACGACAACCTCACCTCCGTCGCCCTCGCGGTGGACGAGGCCTGGGCGCCCTACGGCACCACGGTCACCGCCACTGCCACGCCCACCCACAACTGGCCGAGCGGGTTGAAGTACACCTTCGACTTCGGCGACGGCACGGTGGTCGAGACCTCGGACACCAAGGCGAGCCACGTCTACACCGCGCCGTGCAAGTGCACGGCGAAGGTCACCGCCACCACCGGTGGCGGCGTCACGAGGACCAGCGGCCCGTCCAGCGTCCAGGTCACCGAGCCCGGCGACCTCCAGGCCGCCCTGGACGTCGTGCACGAGGGGCACAACGTGCAGCACACCGACTTCGTCCCCTCGCTGACCTTCAAGGCCGACGCTGCCCGGAGCACGGCTCCCTGGCAGATCACCGGCATCACCTACGACTTCGGCGACGGCACGCAGCAGACCACGGCCTCGCTCCAGGAGCCAGCCTGGCATTCCTACGTCGCTCCGGGCGACTACACCGTCACGGTGACCCTCCGGGACTCCAAGGGCCACACTTCGACCGCGTCCAGCACGCAACACGTGGCCTACGAGGCCTCGAAGTACGTTCCCGACACCCCGTTCCGCATGCTGGACACCCGGACCCTGGGCGGTGCACCGCTGCAGGGCGGCACCACCCTCGAATTCTCCGTCCTCCCCGGCCGCGGGTGGAACGACCACATGATGGCCTCGAACCCCGAGGCCGTGGTGCTCAACGTGACCGCGACCAACGCCACCGCGGACACCTTCCTCACCGTCTTCCCCGGCGCGCAGGTGCTCCCGACCGCGTCCAGCCTCAACGTGAAGGCCGGGCAGACCGTCGCCAACCTGGTCACCGTCCCGCTCGGCAAGGACGGCACCGTCCAGGTGTACAACCACGCCGGGCGCACTGACGTCGTCGTCGACTTCGTCGGCTACTACAACGCGTTCTTCGGCCAGGGCTTCACCGCCACGAGCCCGGCCCGGCTCTCCGACGCCCCGATGGCCGGCAACACCACCAGCACCATGCGGGTCGCCGGCAAGGCCGGCGTCCCCGCGGACGCCACTGCCGTGGTCGTCAACCTGACCGCCGACCGGCCCACCGCCAACGGCTACCTCACCGCCTACCCGCACGGCATGGCCCGGCCGACCGTCTCCAGCCTCAACTTCCGTGCCGGGCAGACGATCGCCAACCAGGCCATCGTCCCCGTCAGGGCCGACGGCAGCATCGACATCTACAACTTCACCGGCAACACCCGTGTCGTCGTGGACGTCTTCGGCTACTACAGCGAGACCGGCAAGGGCCGCTTCACCCCCACCACGCCGACCCGTCTCGCCGACACCCGTGCCGACGGCAGCAAGCAGCCGCTCGGCCCCGGCGCCCAGCTCAACCTGCCCATCGCCGGCACCCACGGCGCCCCCGCCAATGCCACCGCGGCCGTCCTCAACGTCACCGCCACCCAGCCCACCAACCCCGGCTACCTCACCGTCTGGCCCGACGGCACCGCCCGCCCCGGCACCTCCAACCTCAACCTCGCCCCCGGCGTCACCACCCCCAACCACGTCACCACCCCGCTCGGCACCAACGGCCGCGCGAACATCTACAACTTCAGCGGCAACACCCACGTCATCGCCGACCTCGCCGGCTGGTTCACCGAGAGCTAGCCGGAGCATGCCGAAGGGCCCCACCCCGCAACGGGAGTGGGGCCCTTCGACGGCAAGGTCAGTTCCTGGCTGCCTTCTTGACCAGGATCACCACCGCGGCGCCGAGGCCGACCACCAGCAGGACCTTGATCAGGAATCCGATCAGCGAGCCGACCACGCCGACCACGAACCACAGCAGGTTCCAGGCCAGGATCAGCACCAGGATCGGGACGACGATGTTGCGCACCCACGAGGGCAGCGACTTCCAGAGCTCGGCCATGTCCGTTCCTTATCTCCCCTCGGGCTCGGCGCCGGTCCGTCCGCCGCTTCCCGTTCGTTTCGGTACTTCGATCGTAGGGCGCCGCCTGCACCGGAACGAGGGCCCGGGCCCCGGAGAGAACCCGGAGATCACCCCGAGACCGGGCCCGGGGGACCCCCTGATGGGTGCCCGAACGACCGGCTCCATACTTCTTTCACCAACGACTTGGGGGGACCACCAAGCCATGCGAAGAATCCGTGCCATCGGCCTTGCCGCCGCCACCGTGACGGCCGTCCTGGGCATGCCCGTTCCGGCCGCCGTCGCGGCATCCGGGGACCTGTACGTGGACAACACCGGCACCTGCTCGGACTCCAACCCGGGCACCCGGGCCGCGCCCTTCTGCACCGTCGGCGCAGCAGCCGCCGTGGTCGAGCCCGGCACCACCGTCCACCTGAACGGCTGGTTCAAGGAGGACCTCCGCATCACGCGCTCGGGCGAGAAGGACGCACCGGTCGTCTTCACCGGCCCGGGCACGGTGACCGGGGTGAACCCCAACGACTCCACACCGGCCGTGACCGTCGACGGCGCGCACGACGTGGTGTTCCGCGAGGCCCCGCTGTTCTCGGCGCTGGTGAAGAACTCGGACCGGGTCACCTTCGACCGGACCACGAGCGCGTCGGACAGCACGCCCCTCCCCCTCGTCGCCATCACCGGCGGAAGTGACAACAGGGTCACCCGCAACTGGCTGGACCAGGGCGGAAGCACCGGGGTTTCGGTCTCGGGCGGTGCCACCGGCACCGTCGTCAGTGGCAACGTCGTCGCCACCGACCGCAGGGGCATCGTGGTGGACGGGGCGACCGGCACGGTCGTCACCAACAACACCGTGCTGGACGGCTGCGGTCCGGGCATCGGTCTGTCCGGCGGTTCCACGGGCTTCCGCCTGTACAACAACATCGTCGCCTGGCACACCAGCACGCACCCGAACCCGCGGGACACCTGCGGCGAGGGCACTTCCGCCACCGAGGTGCTGGCCTCCGCGGACTCACTGCCCGGCAGCAAGGCCGACTACAACCTGGTCTGGCCTGCCACAGGCGGCCTGGCGTACAACTGGGGCGGCACTGCTGCCAAGAGCGTTGCCGAGCTGCTGGCCGTGTCGAACGGCGAGGGCACCCACGACCTCATGGCGGACCCCATGATCATCGCGGGCATGCCCGGCGAGGGCTCCCCGGCCATCGACTCCGCGGCCATGGACGCCCCCGGTGTCCTGGACACCGACCTGGTCGGCAACCCGCCCGTCGACGACCCGCTGGTCGCCAACAGCGGCTCGGGATCCGGGGTCCTCGACCGCGGGGCGTACGAACTCCAGGACGCGCTGGACTCCGTGACGCTCTCGACCGACAACTCATGGGCGCCGTACGGAACTGCGGTGACCTTCACGGCCAAGGCCCAGTCCCGCTGGCCCGCCACACTGATCTACACCTTCGACTTCGGCGACGGCACGTCGGTGAAGCAGACCGGCCTGTCGACGGCGACGCACACCTACGGCGCGGCATGCGCCTGCAAGGCGACCGTGACCGTCACGGACCAGTCCGGCCGACAGGTGAAGACGGCCCAGGTCGAGGTGAAGGCGACCACTCCGGGCGAGCTCACCCCGAAGATCACCGTGAACCCCGCCCTGCCCTCGTCGAACGACCCGATCTCCCACACCCCGCCGCTCACCGTGCGGGCCGACGCCGCGGCCACCGCGGCGCCCTGGCCGACCACCTCGTACGCCTTCGACTTCGGTGACGGCTCCCCGGTGGTGACCAGTGGCTACCAGGCCGAGTCGCACACCTACGCCAAGCCCGGCGACTACAAGGTCACCGTGACGGTCAAGGACTCCAAGGGCAGCTCGGCCTCGACGAGCACGACGGCCCACGTGGAGTACGCGAAGGCGACGTACACGCCGGTCAAGCCGTTCCGGATGCTCGACACCCGGAAGACCTGGCAGTCCCTCAGCGGCGGCAATTCGCTGACGCTGGACGTCTCCAACGGCTATCCCAGCGGCGACAAGCCGGTCACCTCCGGCAGCCCCGAGGCCGTCGTCCTGAACGTCACCGCCACCAACGCGACCGCGGACACCTACCTGACGCTCTTCCCCGGCGGCCAGGACCGTCCGACCGCCTCCAACCTCAATGTGAAGGCCGGGCAGACCGTCGCCAACCTGGTCACCGTGCCGGTCGGCAAGGACGGCACCGTCCGGGTCTACAACCATGCTGGACGCTCCGACGTGGTGGTCGACTTCGTCGGCTACTACCAGCCCAACGCGGGGCAGGGGTTCAGCTCGACCAAGGCGTCCAGGCTGGTCGACACCACGTTGACCGGGAACACCACCAAGACGCTCAAGGTGGCCGGAACCGCCGGGGTCCCCGAGGATGCCACCGCCGTCGTCCTCAACCTGACCGCCGACAGGCCCACGGCCAACGGCTACCTCACCGCGTTCCCGCACGGGATGAACCGACCCACAGTCTCCAACCTCAACTTCCGCACCGGTCAGACCGTCGCCAACCAGGCCGTCGTGCCACTCGGCGCCGACGGCAGCATCGACCTCTACAACTTCACCGGCAGCACCCGGGTCATCGCCGACGTCTTCGGCTACTACAGCCCTGACAGCGGGGCCCTCTTCACGCCGATCGTGCCGAGGCGCATCCGCGACACCCGCAGCGGCTCGCCGGTCGGTCCGGATGGCACGTTCGGTGTCGACATCACGGGCTTCGGTGCACCCTTCTACTCATCGGCCGTCCTGCTCAACGTCACCGCGGTCCAGCCGACGGCCTCCGGCTACCTGACGGTCTGGGGCGGCAGCAGCACCAGGCCCGCCACCTCGAACCTCAACTTCGCACCGGGACAGACCGTCGCCAACCACGTCACCGTGCCGTTCAGCCCGATCGCCACCGACGGGCGGCTCCGCGTGTACAACTTCACCGGCGACACCCATGTCGTCCTCGACCTGACCGGTTGGTTCTCACTGCCCTGACCCGGCGTCGCCGGGGCCCCGCTCCCGCGATCGGAAACGGGGTCCCGGCCTTATGCGGACCGTCAGACCGGCCAGGTCTCGCCGCGCCAGGCGGCGTCCCAGAACATCCACTCGTAGCGCGAGGTGGTGGTGAAGTGCCGGACCATCCGGCGCCGTTCGGTGGGGGAGATCTCCTCGCCGAGCCGGTCGGTGAGGTCGAGCACCCGGCGGACGACGGACTGGAAGGCCTCGTCGCCGTAGGCGGCGATCCACTTGGCGTACAGCGGGTCGGGGGAGGACTTCGCCAGCAGCGCCTCGCCGACCCTGGCGTAGATCCAGTAGCAGGGCAGCACGGCGGCCACGGCCTCGGCGAAGGAGCCGCCGTGGACGGTGGCCAGCAGGTAGCTGGTGTAGGCCAGGGTGGTGGGCAGCACCGGCTCGGCGGCGGCCTCCGCCGCGGTCTCGCCGAAGGCGGTCAGGAACTCGGCGTGCATCTCCTGCTCGGCCGCGAGGGCGCCCACCGCGTCGTCGGCGAAGGCGCGGACGTCGGCCTCGTCCGGCGCCTTGGCCGCGCACACGGCCAGCGCCCGGGCGTAGTCGCGCAGGTAGTGCGAGTCCTGGACGACGAAGTGGCGGAACGCCTGCCGGGGCAGGGTGCCGTCGGTGAGGCCGGCCAGGAAGGGGTGGGCCAGGATCTCGCCGTAGACCGGCTCGATCGCCGACCAGAGTTCGTCGGTCAGGGCCACTGTTCTCGCTCCTCGTCTCCGGGTGGTCGCGCCCGGCCGACCCTACCCGGCGCCGCCGGTCAGTCCTCCGGCGGCGAGAAGATCACCAGGACGCGCAGTTCCTCGGTGATGTGGTGGAAGCGGTGCGGCACCCCGGCGGGCACGTACACGACGGTGCCGCGGCCGACGGTGGTGGTCTCGCGGCCGACGGTGAGCTCGGCCCGGCCGCTGATCACCTGGTAGATCTCGTCCTGGTCGTGCGGGGCCTGGGTGTCGGTGTCGCCGGGAGAGAGCGCGTAGAGGCCGGCGGACATGTTTCGCTCCTTGAGGAAGCGCAGGTAGGAGCCCTGGTGGGCAGCCCGTTCCGCGTCCAGCTCGTCCAGCCGGAAGACCTTCATCGCGCGCTGCTCCTCTCCGGGCCCCGTTCCGGGCCGGGACCATTCAACACCCGGTCCGGACGCCCGCCGGTGCGGGCCCGGGGCGAAGAAGGCGCACGACGTTCCCGCCGAGAGCTTCCCAGCGGGCGGGCGGCCTGCGACCATCCGGTGCCATGAAGAGTTTCGTGATCAAAACGCTCATCAACGCGGTGGCCATCTGGGTCGCCGCCTGGATCGTCGACGGGATCACCCTGTCCGACGGCAGCTGGGGTCACCAGGCACTGACCGTGATCGCGGTGGCGCTGGTCTTCGGCGTGGTCAACTTCCTGATCAAGCCGTTCGTGAAGCTGCTCTCGCTGCCCCTGTTCGTGCTCACGCTCGGCCTGATCACCTTCGTGATCAACGCCCTGATGCTGTGGCTGACGTCCTGGGCGTCCGACGTGCTCGACCTGGACTTCCACGTGTCGGGCTTCTGGTCGGCCCTGCTCGGCGCCCTCATCATCAGCGTCGTGTCCTGGGGCCTGGACCTGGCGCTGGGCGACGACGACTGAGCGCCGGCCGTGCCGGCGGTCAGCCGGCGTTCTCGCAGCCGCCGCTGAGGATCAGGTCGAGCTGGGCCTCCAGCTCGACCTCGGTCTCCTCCTGGCCCATCGGGACGAGCTTGTCCGTCCGAGCGAGGAAGGCGATCAGCGGCGGCGCGGGCGCGCGCAGGGTGGCGTCCCCGTCGGGGGAGCGCAGGACGACGCAGATCTCGGTGAGGTCCTCGCCGATCGGGTGCAGGTGCACGTCGCCCTCGCCGGCCGGGCGGCTGATGCCCTCGACCAGCAGCTCGCGGGCGAAGTACCACGTGACCGGGGTGTCCCCGGGCAGGTGGAAGGTGAACCGCACCGCGTACGGGTCGTCGGTGTCGTACCCGAGGTCGACGGCGATACGGACGGAGAGGTCGTCACCCGCCACGAGGTCCATCACCACATGGCCCAGGACTGTGCTGCTGTGCATGCGCGCGCTACCTCCGCGATCCGTTGGTGTCGGCCTGCCCGGCTGGCGGCCATTGCAGCACAGGGGCCACCCCGCTTCAATCATTACGCCGGGTGAAGGCGCCGATTGGGCTTCAATTCCAAGAGCAAACTAGTGTCCGACCTTGTCGATCGACAACCGGAGTGCGACCTTCCTTTGAATGGAAGATCCAATTCCGTGACCGGCCGGACCGGGTCGAACACGCAGCGGCACGCCGAATCATCCGTTCGGCCCAACGTTTTCCCCCTGTTCGCCCATGTGTGCGAGTTTCATTCCGCCCTGTACGCGGGAGAATCACGCACAACTCCCGTGTCCCGGAGGTGGCCATGGCCGTCCCCGTCCGCCCCGTCGTCAAGCGCACCGCGCGGGCGATCCTGTTGGAGGACGACCCGGGCGATCCGCACGCCCCGGCCACCATCCTGCTGATCCGCCGGGTCCGGCCCGGGGCCGTCCACCCGTACTGGATCACGCCCGGCGGCGGCGTCGAGCCCGGCGACCGGACGGTCGTCGACGCCCTGCACCGCGAGGTGGACGAGGAGCTCGGCGCCAAGGTCCAGGACGTGGTGCCCGCCTTCGTCGACACCGTCGCGCACTCCCACCACGACGACGGCACCCCGGCCCACCCGCACGGGGTCAAGGTCCAGCACTTCTTCGTCTGCCGGCTGGCCTCCATGGACCTCTCCCGGCGGCACGGTCCCGAACTGGAGGACCCGAACGGCGAGTACGAGATCGTCCGGCTGCCGTTCACCCGCGAGGGCGTCACCTCGGTCAACGTCGTACCTCCCAGCCTGCGCGCCTACCTCGCCGCCAACATCGAGGGCATCCGCGCCCTGCTCGCCCGCGACCTCGCCTGACCCGCCGACCGGCGGCCTCCGCCGGGGCTCAGCCCGCGGCCTGCTCGGCGGCCAGGTCGTGGTGGATGCGCTCCTTCGCGATCCCGGCCCGCAGCAGCACGCCGACCGCCCGCCGCACCATCGCCGCCGGCCCGCCCAGGTAGGCGTCGTGGCCGTGCCACGGCGCGTACCGGGAGACCACCTCCGGCAGTTCGCCGACCACCTCGCCGCCGGACGCCGCGTCCTGCGCGGACACCACGGGGTGCACCTTGAGCCAGGGGTGCCGCCGGTCGAGGGCCCGCAGCTCCTCCAGGGCGTACAGCTCGGACGTGCTGCGGGCCCCGTAGAAGACCTCCACCGAGCGGCCGCCGGGGCCGTGCTCGGCGACCTCCTCCACCAGCGCGGCGATCGGGGCGATGCCGGTGCCGCCGCCGAGGCAGAGCAGGTCGGCGCCGCTGCCGTGGTCGACGACCATGCCCCCGGCCGCCGGGCCCAGCCGGAGCACGTCGCCCGGTGCCGCGCGCCGGACGAGCGCGGTGCTCACCCACCCCGCCTGGACGGACTTGACGTGGAAGGTCAGCAGCCCGTCCGGCCGGGGCGCGGTGGCCAGTGAGTACGGCCGCCAGACCCTCGGCCACCAGGGCGTCTCCACGGTGGCGTACTGCCCGGCGCGGTAGGGGTAGGGCTGCTCCGGCCGGACGGTGAGCACGGCGACGTCCCGGCCGCGGCGCTCGTTGGAGACGACCTCGGCCCGCCACCAGGCCGGCGCGCTGCGGGCGTCGTCCTCGGCGGCCTCGATCATGATCCGGGAGACCAGTCCGTAGACCCGGCGCCAGGCCAGCTCGGTCTCGGCGTCCCAGCGGCTGCCGCTGTACTTGGCGAGCGCCGCCACCAGGCACTCCCCCACCGGCGCGTAGTGGGCGTTCAGGGCGCCGTACTTGCGGTGGGCCCGGCCGAGGCCGGACAGGTACTCGGTCAGCCGGGCCGGGTCGTCCGCATGGCGGGCGATCGTGAGCAGCGCCCGGAACAGCCGGTCGCGCTGCACGTCCATGGCGGCCGGGAAGAGCGCCCGCACCTCGGGGTGGTGCACGAAGAACACGGCGTAGAAGTGCGCGGTGGCCTGGTCGGCGACCGGCTCGACGACGGCCAGGCTGTCCCGGACGAGGGCGAGGTCGCGCGGGGTGGGCGGCCGGCACGCTTCGGGGGGAACGGTCTGCGGCAGCGGCGCGGGCCACGGTGTGCCGACGGGGGCGCCCGCCGTCCAGGCGCGGCTCCAGCGGTCGCCGGGGCCGGTCCAGTTGCGGGCCGGGGCGGCGGTGTGGCGGGGCAGCGCCGGCGCGGGGGTGCCCGGCCCCGGGGCGCCGGGTCCGGCCGCGTCCGGGTGGCCCGGTGCGGGGATGCGCGGCGGCACGGTGGGCGGCGCCGGGACGACCGGCACCGCGGGCGCCGGCACGGGCCCGGGAGTGCCGGGCGGGGCCGCCGGGGCGGCGGCGGGAGCGGACAGGGCGGGGAGGGCCCGGAGGGCGGGCAGGCCCGTCGGCAGCGGCGCCGCCGCAGTGGGACCGTCCTCGGGGGCGGGGGCGGCCCCGGCGGCGTCCCGGTCGGCCGGGGGGAGCGCGGGAAGTGCGCGGGCCTCGGCGGTCTCCGCGGCCGCGGCCGCGGCCGGGATCTCGGGGGCGGCGGGTTCCGCCGGGGCCGGGGTCTCGGGGGTGGCGGGTTCCGCCGGGGCCAGCCCCGGCACGGCGGCCGGGCCGGTCGAGCCCGATCCGGATCTGACCCGCATCGGACGTGCCTTCAACGCGACATGACGAGTAGCCAAGAGAATCGTTCCGCTTCCGGTCGCCCTGCACAGCCGAACGGCTGGTGCTGTATCTGCTGACGCCTTCAGCAGACTGGCACGACCGGGGTGCCCGTCCCACGAATCAACCGAACCCCGGACATACGACCGGCGTACGCGCTAGTCTCACGCAACTCGCGCCCCCTTTTCCCACGCGCACGCCGGGGCGCCCGTGCCCGGGCGCGTGTCCGCGAACGCGCGCGGGCCGGGCTCAGTGAGCCCGGCCCGGTCCGTCGGAGACGGTCAGAGCGTGCGCAGCAGCAGCCCCGGCTGCTCCACGCAGTCGGCGACGAAGCGCAGGAAGCCGCCGGCCGTGCCGCCGTCGCACACCCGGTGGTCGAAGGTGAACGACAGCTGGGTGACCTGCCGGACGGCGAGTTCGCCCTCGTGCACCCACGGCTTGGGGGTGATCCGGCCGACGCCCAGCATGGCCGCCTCCGGGTGGTTGAGGATCGGCGTCGAGCCGTCCACCCCGAAGACCCCGTAGTTGTTGAGGGTGAAGGTGCCACCGGTGAGCTCGGCCGGGGTGAGCGAGCCGGCCCGGGCCGACTCGGTGAGCCGGGCGAGCTCGGTGGTGAGCTTCTCGGTGCCGAGCAGCTGGGCGTCCCGCACCACCGGGACGACCAGGCCGCGCTCGCTCTGGGCGGCGAAGCCCAGGTGCACCGCGCGGTGCCGGACGATGTGCGAACCGTCCTCCGACACGCTGGAGTTGAGTTCGGGGAAACGCTCCAGCGCGGCCGTGCAGATCCGGGCGAGCAGGGCCAGCACGCTGACCTTCGGCCCCGGGGCCCGGTTCAACTGGGCGCGCAGCGCCATGAGTTCGGTGGCGTCGGCGTCCACCCAGCAGGTGGCCGCCGGGATCTCGCGGTGGCTGCGGCCGAGCTTCTCGGCGATGGTGCGGCGCAGTCCGCGCAGCGGGATCAGCTCGGCGTCCGCGGAGGCCGCCGCCGCGGGGGCGGGGGCCTGGACCGGGGCGGCGTGGGCCGCGGTGTCCACGGCCCGCTGCACGTCGGCCCGCATGATCAGGCCGTCCGGGCCGCTGCCGGCGAGCAGGGCGAGGTCGATGCCGTGCTCGCGGGCCATCCGCCGGACGAGCGGCGAGATCACCGGCACCACGGCGGAGGCGTGCACGGGCGCGGCCTGTGCGGCCGGGGCCGCCACAGCCACGGGAGCGGGCGCAGCCACAGGGGCGGTCGCAGGCGCAGGTGCCGGGACGGCGGCGCCGACCCTGACCCGGGCCCGGCGGGCGCCGCGCGACTCGGCGACGCCGTACCCGACCAGCGGGCGCTCCACCGGCTCGCCGGGGCCGCCCGGGGCCGCGGGTGCGGCAGTACCGTCGGCCGGGGCGGCGACCGCGACGGTCACCAGCGGGGCGCCGACCGGCACCTCCTCGCCGACCTCGCCGAAGAGCGCGGTGACCACCCCGCCGTACGGGCAGGGCACCTCCACCACGGCCTTGGCTGTCTCCACCTCGACCACCGGCTGGTCGACGGCGATGACCTCACCGACCTCGACCATCCACCGCACCACCTCGGCCCCGGTGAGTCCCTCACCGAGGTCGGGCAGGGTGAACTCGCGGACGACAGGCATCACGGTCACACCTCCCACTGCAGCCGGGCGACCGCGTCCAGGATCCGGTCCACCCCGGGCAGGTGGTGGTGCTCCAGCATCGGCGCCGGGTACGGGATGTCGAAGCCGGTGACCCGCAGCACGGGGGCGGCCAGGTGGTGGAAGCACTTCTCGGTGAGCCGGGCGGCGATCTCCGCGCCGGGGCCGGCGAAGCCGGTCGCCTCGTGGACGACGACCGCGCGGCCGACCGAGCGGACGATCTCGCAGGCGGTCTCCTCGTCGAAGGGCACCAGCGAGCGCAGGTCCAGCACCGCGAGGTCCCAGCCCTCGGCCTTCGCGGCCTCGGCGGCCTCCAGGCAGACGGGCAGCGAGGGCCCGTAGGTGATCAGCACGGCGGAGCGGCCGGTACGGCGCAGCACGGCCTTGCCGATCGGCTCGACCGGCGCGGCCGGGTCCCACTCCGCCTTGCCCCAGTAGAGCCGCTTGGGCTCCAGGAAGACCACCGGGTCGTCGGAGGCGATGGCCTCGCGCAGCAGCCCGTAGGCGTCGTGGACGGTGGCCGGGGCGACCACGTGCAGGCCGGGGGTCTGCACGTAGTACGCCTCGGAGGAGTCGCTGTGGTGCTCGACGCCGCCGATGCCGCCGCCGTACGGGACGCGGACGGTGATCGGCAGCGGCAGCTTGCCGGCGGTGCGGTTGCGCATCTTGGCGACGTGCGAGAACAGCTGCTCCAGCGCCGGGTAGGCGAAGGCGTCGAACTGCATCTCGACCACCGGGCGCAGGCCGTACATGGCCATGCCGACGGCGGTGCCGAGGATGCCGGCCTCGGCGAGCGGGGTGTCCAGGCAGCGGTCCGGGCCGAACTCGGCGGTCAGGCCGTCGGTGATCCGGAAGACGCCGCCCAGCTTGCCCACGTCCTCGCCCATGACGTGCACGGTCGGGTCGGCCTGCATGGCGTCGCGCAGGGCGGCGTTGAGCGCCTGTGCCATGGTGCTGGTGCGGGCGGAGACAACTGTCGTCATCAGTGGTGCACCTCGGCCTCGGCGGCCAGTTCGGCGGCGAGCTGGGCGGCCTGCTCGCGCAGCTGCGGCGTGGGCTCGGCGTAGACGTGGGCGAAGAGCGACATCGGGTCGAGCTGCGGGTCCTCGTGGAACTCGGCGCGCATCCGGGCGGCGAGCGCCTCGGCCTCGTCGGCGGCCTCCTGGACGAGGGTGTCGTCGAGGATGCCGAGCGGGCGCAGGTGCCGCTCCATCAGCAGGATCGGGTCGTGCTCGCGCCAGGCGGCGACCTCGTCGTCCGTCCGGTAGCGGGTGGCGTCGTCGGCGTTGGTGTGTGCCTCGACGCGGTAGGTGAGCGCCTCGACCAGGGTCGGGCCGCCGCCGTTGCGGGCGCGCTCGAAGGCCTCGGTGAGGACGGCGTGCACGGCGGGGGCGTCGTTGCCGTCGACCAGCCGGCCCGGCATGCCGTAGCCGACCGCCTTGTGGGCGAGGGTCGGCGCGGCGGACTGCTGGGTGAGCGGGACGGAGATCGCGTAGCCGTTGTTCTGGACGAAGAAGACGACCGGGGCGTTCAGCACCGCGGCGAAGTTCAGCGCCTCGTGGAAGTCGCCCTCGCTGGTGCCGCCGTCGCCGAGCATGGCGAGCGCGACGACCGGGTCGCCGGCCAGCCGGGCGGCGTGCGCGAGGCCCACCGCGTGCGGGGCCTGGGTGGCGAGCGGGGTGCAGAGCGGGGCGGTGCGGGTGGCGTGCGGGTCGTAGCCGGTGTGGGCGTTGCCGCGCAGCAGGGTGAGGGCCTCCAGCGGGTCCACTCCGCGGGCGACCACGGCGAGGGTGTCGCGGTAGCTGGGGAACAGCCAGTCCTGCTCGCGCATGGCCATCGCGGCGGCGACCTCGCAGGCCTCCTGGCCGATGGTGGCCGGATAGACGGCGAGGCGGCCCTGCTTGGTGAGGGTGGTGGCCTGCTGGTTGTAGCGGCGGCCGACGACCAGGCGCCGGTACAGCTCGCGCAGCAGCGCCGGGTCCGCCTTCTCCAGGGCCGGGGTGCCCAGGACGCGGAAGGGGGAGTCGTCCGGCAGCAGCGGGGCGGGGTCGGTCCGCGGGGCAGTGGCACCGGGCAGCCAGCCGGGTACCGCGGCCGCCTGGTGTCGGTGGTCGAGAACGGTCATCTCGGGGCACCTCCGGGGTGATGGGGGCTCCCTACCGATTGTTCGGTTGTCTGTTCATCTTGACCAGATGTGCGACAGGGTGGTGGACAATCGGCCCGATCAGCGGTCGACTGGGGGCAGCGTGTCCAATCAGGGAGGGTGGGGGGCCATGTCGGCTGAACAGACGTCCAGGCTCGACCGTGTCGACCGTGCGATCCTGCGGCTGCTGCAGCAGGACGGCCGCGCTTCGATCCGCTCGGTCGCCGAGCGGGTGCACGTCTCCCGGGCCAATGCGTACGCCCGGATCTCCAGGATGGTCGACGAGGGCGTGATCCGCGGGTTCACCGCGCGGGTGGACCACGAGAAGTCGGGCCAGGGCGCCGCCGCGTACATCACGCTGAAGATCGTCCAGAACTCCTGGCGGACGATCCGCGAGCAGCTGCTGGAGCTGCCGGGGGTGGCGCACATCGCGCTGGTCGGCGGCGAGTACGACGTGCTGATGCTGGTGCACACCGCGGACAACCGGGCGCTGCGGGAGCTGGTGCTCAACCGCATCCAGGCGATCCCGGACGTCCTGGGCACCCAGACCATGCTGGTCTTCGAGGAGACCGACCAGGTGCCGCCGGACGCATGAACCGGGTGACCGCCCGGGGGCCCTAGGGCCTGTCCGGCGGATCTTGTCGGATCAGCGCGCGGCGTCGGGCGCCCGTCTGGGCGCGCGCCCGAGTCGGCCTCGTACTGGACGTACGTGGGCGATTCAGGCGTGCGTCCAGGCGTGGGGGCACCTCCCGGCCGAAGGCTGGGGGAGATCCGGCGTCGCGCGCCCGACAAGATCCGCCGGACAGGCCCTAGCGGGCCCGGAGGCCGTCGAAGGCGAGGTGGACGACCGCGTCGGCGACGCCGTCGGTGCCCTTGGCGCCGGGGCGGTACCACTCCACGATGGAGTTGATCATGCCGAAGAGCAGCCGGGTGGCCATCCGCGGCTCGACGTCCGCCCGCAGCTCGCCGGCGGTGACCGCGGCCCGCAGCAGCTCGGCGACCCGGTGGTCGAAGTCGCGCCGGCGCTCCAGCGCCCACTGTTCGGTGGCGGTGTTGCCGCGCACCCGAAGCAGCAGGGTCACGTAGGGGAGTTCGGCGAGCAGCACCTCGGCGGTGCGGCGCACCACGTGCTCCAGCCGGTCCACCGCCGGGCCGGTGACGGCGGCGGGCTCCTCCAGGATGGCGAACAGCGCGTCCAGGGCGCGTCCGACGGCGAGCCGCAGCAGCTCCTCCTTGCCGCGGACGTGGTGGTAGATCGAGGACTTGGAGATCCCGGCTGCCCGGGAGAGGTCCTCCATCGAGGTGCCGTCGTACCCGCGGTCGTTGAAGACCTGCACCGTCACGGCGAGCAGCGAGTCGACGGTGTAGGCGGTGCGGGGGGTGTTCTCGGCCATGTGCACGAGTATCCCCGGCCGATCGGGGCGTGATCGGCCCGGGGTCGCCGCGGCGGCGGTCCCGCCCGTCACGCGGCCGGGACCGGTACGGGCGGAACTCCTGCGGCGGGGCCGGAGTCCTGAACAGCAGCCGGTACGCTGGTCGGATTTTGCACAGGATGAACGGACGACCGGTGCCGCACTGCGGATGGCGCACGAGACGGGAGACCCGGCGGTATGGGTTCGACGATCGGCACGGCCACGGAACACCCCACGGCTCCGGACGATCCCGTCGGTGCGACCGGCCCGGCCGGGCGGCGCGGCCGTGACCGGCTCCGCGCCGCAGCCGGCCGCTACGGGCCTGCGCTGCTGGTCTACGGCGCGGTACGGCTGGTCGGCCTGACCGTCTTCGCCCTGCTCGCGAACTGGTCGGGGGATTTCCACAAGAACGATCCGCGGTTCGGCGGCGGCCGGACCTTCTGGGACATCCTGGGCTCCTGGGACGGCTGGTGGTACCGGCAGATCGCGGAGAACGGCTACCACCCCCAGCTGATCGCACTCCCTGCGGGCGGCCCGTGGGACTACGAACAGAACTCCGCGGCGTTCTTCCCGCTCTACCCCGGTCTGATGCGGCTGGTCTCCTCGGTCACCGGCCTCGGCTCCTACGGCGCCGGCATGCTGGTCTCGGTGGTGGCGTCGTTCGCCGCCGCGGTCGGCATCTTCGCGGTCGCGGCCCGGCTCACCGACCGGCGCACCGGCATCGTGGCGGCCGCGGTCTGGGGCGTGTTCCCGGGCTCCGGCGTCGAGTGGGCGGTGTACTCGGACTCCCTGTTCGTCGCCCTCGCCGCCTGGGCGTGCTACTGCATCCTGACCGAGAACTGGCCTGCCGCCGGCCTGATCACCTTCCTCGCCGGACTCAACCGGCCCACCGCGGGCGCCCTGGTCGCCGCCCTCGGCACCGCCGCGCTGATCTCGCTGGTGCGCCGGCGGGGTCCGGCGCTCGCGCCGATCGCCGCCACCCTGGTCGCCCCGCTCGGCCTGGTCGGCTACATCGCCTGGGTCGGCTGGCGGATGGGCGACCTCGGCGGCTACTTCACCCTCCAGCGCGGCGCCTGGAAGCACTACTTCGACTACGGCCGGCACACCCTGGACGTGGCACGCGGCGTCCTGTTCGGCCACTACGACTACGGCTTCGCCTATCCGACCGAGGACCTGATCGGCCTGCTGCTGGTGGCCCTGCTGCCCGTCCTGGTCTTCCTGTACCTCCGCCTCCGGCCGCCGGCCGCCCTGACCGTCTACACCCTGCTGACCATCGTCATGGTCCTCGGCAGCTACCAGATCTTCGGCAACACCTCCCGCTACCTGCTGCCGGCCTTCCCGCTCTTCCTGCCGATCGCGGTCGCCCTGCGCCGCCTGTCCCCGCCCTCGCTGGCGGCCGTGCTCGGCAGCGCCGCCGTCGCCTCCGGCTGGTACGCCGGTTTCGTCATCTTCGAGCTGGGAATTCCGTAACCCCTGCCGGGCCGTCCGACCGCCCGGCCGCGCCCTCTTGTCCCGACCGATCGTTCGGTTACTCTTTGGGGTGTCCCGTTCTCCGCTGTGAGGAGCGCACCAATGGCTGCTGCGACCCCCGACCCGATGGTCGCCGACCTGATCGAACGCCACCAGGAGACCCTCGACCGCGCGCTCACCGCGATGGCCGAGCGCGACTACTGGTCGCCGTACCCCGAGTTCCCCAAGGCGTACGGCGAGACCGGCGCCGAGGACGGCAAGGCGGCCTTCGACGCGCTGCTCGGCACCGTCTTCACCGTCGAGGGCCAGCCCACCGACGGCGACCTGGTGGGCGGCGAGGCCTCCCCGTACGGCGTCGAGCTGGGCATCAGCTACCCGCACACCGACCCCGACGCGCTGATCGCGGCGCTGGAGGCGGCCCGCCCCGCGTGGGCGGCGGCCGGCCCCGCGGCCCGCGCCGCGGTCTGCCTGGAGATCCTGGCCCGGATCAACGCCCGCTCGCACGAGTTCGCGCACGCGGTGATGCACACCACCGGCCAGGCCTTCGGCATGGCCTTCCAGGCCGGCGGCCCGCACGCCCAGGACCGCGGCCTGGAGGCCGTCGCCTACGCCTACGCCGAGCAGACCCGGCTGCCGCAGAGCGCCGGCTGGACGAAGCCGCAGGGCAAGCGCGAGCCGCTGCAGATGGTCAAGGAGTTCACCGTGGTGCCGCGCGGCACCGCGCTGCTGATCGGCTGCAACACCTTCCCGACCTGGAACGGCTTCCCCGGCTTCTTCGCCTCGCTGGCCACCGGCAACGCGGTGCTGGTCAAGCCGCACCCGCGCGCCGTGCTGCCGCTGGCGCTGACCGTCCGGATCGCCCGCGAGGTGCTCGCCGAGGCCGGCTTCGACCCCAACACGGTGTGCCTGGCCGCCGAGCACGAGGGCGGCACCGCCGCCCAGGTGCTGGCCGTCCGCCCCGAGGTCAAGGTCATCGACTACACCGGCTCGACCTCCTTCGGCGACTGGCTGGAGGACAACGCCCGCCAGGCCCTCGTCTACACCGAGAAGGCCGGCGTCAACACCGTGCTCGTCGACTCGACCGACGACTACCGCGGCATGCTGAACAACCTGGCCTTCTCGCTGTCCCTGTACAGCGGCCAGATGTGCACCACCCCGCAGAACCTGCTCGTCCCGCGCACCGGCATCAGCACCGACCAGGGCGACAAGTCCTACGACGAGGTGGTCGCCGACCTGGCCGCTGCGATCGACGGGCTGCTCTCGGACGACGCCCGCGCGGCCGCCATCCTCGGTGCGGTCGTCAACCCGGGCGTGCTGCAGCGCACCGCGCAGGCCGCCGGCGGCGAGTACGGCGAACTGGCCCTCGCCCCGCGGCAGGTGGAGTCCGCCGAGTTCCCCGGCGCGACCATCCGCACGCCCGCCCTGGTGAAGGCCGACGCCGACAAGCCGGACGACCGCGCGTCGTTCCTCGGCGAGCAGTTCGGCCCGATCTCCTTCGCCGTCGCGGTGGAGTCCACCGAGGCCGGCATCGAGCTGCTGCGCCGCAGCGTCCGCGAGCAGGGCGCGATGACGGTCGGCGCCTACACCACCTCCCCCGAGGTGGAGCAGTCCGTCGTCCGGGCCTGCCTGGACTCCGGCGTCTCGCTCTCGCTCAACCTGACCGGCGGGGTCTACGTCAACCAGACCGCCGCCTTCTCCGACCTGCACGGCACGGGCGCCAACCCGGCCGCCAACTCGGCCTACTGCGACGGCGCGTTCGTCGCCGGCCGGTTCCGCACGGTGGAGGTCCGCCGGCACAGCTGATCCGGCGTCCGGCACGAGTCGGGGGCCCGCTCCCGCACTGCGGGGGCGGGCCGCCGGCCTTCCCCGGCCCGCCGCCTCACCGGCGGGCGCGGCGGGGGTTGAACACCCACACCCGCAGCAGCAGGAAGCGCACCAGGGTGGCCAGCGCATTGGCGCCGACCAGGGCGGCGAGTTCCGCCGAGTGCCCGGCGGCCGGGGCGGCCGCACCGAGCAGGGCGATCGCGCCGCTGCTGAGGACCAGCCCGACGGCGAAGGCGATACCGCCCTCGATCTGGTGCTTGAGGGCGTCCCGACGCCCCGTCACACCGAAGGTGAAGCGGCGGTTGGCCGCCGTGTTGAAGACCGCGGTGACCGCCAGCGCGAGGAAGTTGGCGGCCAGCGCCGGCATGAGCTGGCGCATCCCCAGGTACAGCAGCACGTATGCCAGGGTGGAGAGCGTGCCGACCACCGCGAAGCTGGCGAGCTGCCAGCCGAGGCCGGGCGGCAGCTGCGCCTGCCGGACCCGCTCGGGGGCCTGGACGTCGGCGGCGCCGGACAGCGAACGGCGGGCCACCCGGGCCATGCCCTTGAGGTCGTCGACCGCCGTCCGGACGATGTCCACCCGGCTGTCCGGGTCGTCGACCCAGTCCACCGGCACCTCGTGGATGCGCATCCCCGACCGCTCGGCGAGCAGCAGCAGCTCGGTGTCGAAGAACCAGGCGTTGTCCTCGACCTCGTCGAGGAGCTGCTTCACCACCGAGGTGCGCCCCGCCTTGAAACCGCACTGGGCGTCCGAGAACTTCGCCGCCATGGTCGCCCGCAGCAGCAGGTTGTAGGTGCGCGAGATGAACTCCCGCTTGGGCCCGCGGACGACCGCCGAGCCGCGGTGCAGCCGGCTGCCGATGGCGAGGTCGCTGTGCCCGGAGAGCAGCGGGGCGACCAGCGGGAGGAAGGCCTCGAGGCCGGTGGACAGGTCGACGTCCATGTAGGCGACGACGTCGGCGTCACTGTCGCCCCAGACCTGCCGCAGCGCGCGGCCGCGGCCCTTGAGCTCCAGGTGGACGGCGTTGACCTGGGGGATCTCCGCGGCCAGCGCCGTCGCGACCTGCCAGGTGCGGTCGGTGGAGGCGTTGTCGGCGACGGTGATCCGGTAGGGGTAGGGGAAGGTCTCGGCGAGGTAGGCGTGCAGCCGGCGCACGCAGCGCTCGACCGTGTGCTCCTCGTTGTAGACCGGGACGACCACCTCGACCAGGCTCGTCCGTACCTTGTCCCCGGTCACCGGGATGTCGGCCAGGATCGTTGCGGGCTCTGTCATGGCAAAGAGGCTCACAGCGCCTGATGGGCCCGGGATGATGGGAGTCTGAGAGCGGACTGAGAACCGCGCGGCCCGCTCGTCGTTACGACCAACGGGAGATGACACATGGCTGACAGGCAGCTCGACTCCGATGTCGTGGTAGTCGGCGCAGGGCCCACCGGGCTGCTGCTGGCCGGCGACCTGGCGGCCGCGGGGGTGCGGGTGACGGTGCTGGAGAAGCGCGGTGCGGAGTCCAACCTCACCCGGGCGTTCGCGGTGCACGCACGGACACTGGAGCAGTTGGACGCCCGCGGCCTGGCCGACGACCTGATCGCCACCGGCACCGCGCTGTCCTCGCTGCGCCTGTTCGGCCGGCTGCGGGTGGAGCTGGGCGACCTGCCGACGCGGTTCCCCTTCGTCCTGATCACCCCTCAGTCGAACACCGAACGGCTGCTGCAGGAGCGGGCGCTGAAGGCCGGTGCGGTGCTCCGGCGGGGCGTCGAGGTGGTGGGGCTGCGGCAGGACGCCGCCGGGGTGCGGCTGGACGTCCGGGAGGACGGCGAGCCCGCGGTGCACCGGGCGGCGTACGCGGTCGGCACGGACGGCGTGCACAGCACCGTCCGCGACCTGATCGGCCTGCCGTTCCCCGGCACCTCGGTGGTGGACTCGGTGATGCTGGCGGACGTACGGCTGGAGCAGGCACCGGAGGAGGTGCTGACGGTCGCCGCCAACGAGGCGGGCTTCGCACTCGTCGTGCCGTTCGGCGACGGCTGGTACCGGGTGGTCGCCTGGGACCGCCACCGCAGCCTGCCGGACGGCGCCCCGGTGGACACCGTCGAACTGGCCGGGCTGCTCCGCGCGGTGCTCGGCTCCGACCACGGACTGCACGACGTGCGGTGGTCGTCCCGCTTCCACAGCGACGAGCGCCAGGTGCCGGCCTACCGCTCCGGCCGGGTGTTCCTCGCCGGCGACGCGGCGCACTGCCACTCCCCGGCCGGCGGGCAGGGCATGAACACCGGCCTGCAGGACGCCGCGAACCTCGGCTGGAAGCTCGCCGCCGCGGTGCAGGGCTGGGCGCCGGACGCACTGCTCGACACCTACCAGGCCGAGCGGCACCCGGTGGGGCGGGCGGTGCTGCGCAGCTCCGGGGCACTGATCCGGATCGCGCTGGCCCAGTCGCTGCCGGCCCGGCTGGCCGGCGGGGTGCTGACCCACGCGGCGGACCGGCTCGGCCCGCTCGCCCGGCGCGGCGCCCGGACGGTCTCCGGCCTGGCCGTGGCGTACCCGCCGGCCGGGGAGGCGCACCCGCTGGTCGGACGGCGCATCCCCGACCTGCGGCTGGCGGTGGACGAGCCGGGCGACTCCCCGCGGCTGTACGAGGCGCTGCGCTCCGGCCGTTCGGTGCTGGTCGGCAACGACGAGCAGCCGGCCGCCGAGGAGTGGTCCGGCCGGGTGGTGACGGCGGCGCCGGCGGACCCGCACGGCAAGCTGCGCGACACCGTGCTGCTGGTCCGGCCGGACGGCTACGCGGCCTGGGCCGCGGTCGACCCGAGCCGCTCCGAGGTCCGGGCCGCCCTCACCCACTGGCTGGGCCGCCCCTCCCGCCCGTAAGCGGAACGGTCGATTCAGGGGTACGGGGAGCTGCGCAATTCGGATGCGGGTGTCAAAGCGGAACGGGCCGGCCCATGATCCGCAAGGCAGTCGCTCCCGAATTGCGCAGCTCCGCCCCCAGCCTTCGGCCGGGAGGTGCCCCACCGCCCTAAGGGGTGGCCGTGCGCTCGCCGGTCGTCCGCTCGTAGTGGCGGGCGGCTTTCGAGCGGTTTCCGCAGACGGCCATCGAGCACCAGCGGCGGCGGCCGTTCTGCGATGTGTCGAAGAAGTGCAGAATGCAGGCGGGGTGTGCGCAGCGCTTGATGCGGTGGGCCCCGAGGCGGAGCAGGGAGAGGTAGTCGTCGGCCGCCAGCCAGGCGGCGAGCTGCTGCGGGGTGTCGGTCTCGGCGGTCTCGGCGGGGCCGTCGGCGGCGAGGGTGTGCCGGATCCGGCCGTGCGCCAGGACGGCGTTGAGGGCGGCCGCGCCCTCGGGGGTGCCGGGGGTGTCGACGAGGGCGTCCAGGGCGCTGCGGGCCGCCCTGACGGCGCTCAGCGAGGCCTCGTCGGCGGGGCAGCGGTCGGCGAGGCCGGCCGAGGAGAGCCAGATGCGGTAACCGTCGAGATCGGCCAGGAGGTCCTGCTCACCGGCGTCGCGCCAGCGCGTGTTCAGCAGATCGAGCGCGAGCGGTTCGCCGATCAGCGGGCGCGGGTCACGGGGGTCGGCCATGCCGCCGAGTGTAGTGCTCCGCAGCCCGGAACCATTCACTGTATGAATTCACATTCATTCTGTTGATGAATCCGGATTCCACAGTTGACTGTTCTTTAGCAAGCGATTGCTGCCGCATGGGCCCATTCCTGGGTGCTTTCTGGGAACTTCGTGCAAGCGTTTTCGATCCCGGAACGCCCCACACCTTCCGGAGGAACCCGTGCGACCCCGCTCGCTCGCTCTTTCCGCGGCCATCGCCGTCCTGCCCCTGACCGTGGCCTCCCTCGGCGCCTCCACCGCCCAGGCCGCCCCGACCCCGCAGGCCGCCTCCCGGGTGGCCCTGCCGAACACCGTGACCCCGGCGGTGGCCCGCTCGCAGAAGCAGGGCGACCTGCCCGCCGACCGGACGCTGTCCGTGTCGGTCGACCTGAAGCTGCGCAACACCGCCGACCTCGACCGCTTCCTCAAGGCCGTGAGCACCCCCGGATCGCCCGAGTACGGGCGGTACCTGACGCCGGCGCAGTTCACCGCCGCGTACGGGCCGACCGAGGCCGACGTGGCGAAGGTCCGCGCCTTCCTGACCGGCCAGGGCCTGACGGTCACCTCGGTGAGCGCCAACCGCCAGGTGGTGAACGTCCGCGGCACCGCGGACCGGGTGGCACAGGCGTTCGGCACCCACGAGAGCTCGTACCGCGACCCGCAGCAGGGCGGGCGCACCTTCTTCGCCAACGACGCCGCCGCGACCGTGCCGGCCGAACTGGCCGGCACCGTCGAGGGGATCTCCGGCCTCGACAACCACACCGTGCGCACCTCGCGGGCGGTCAAGCCGGACGCAGCCGCACCGCTCGCGGCGCCGAGCGGACTGGCCCCGGCGCAGTACGACGGCGCCTACCGGCTGGACAAGGTCGGCGCCGACGGCACCGGCGTGACCGTCGCCCTCTGGGAGTTCGACGGCTACAGTTCCGCCAACCTGCGCACCTACGACACCCAGTACGGCCTGAGCGGTCCGGCGGTCTCCACCGTGTCGGTGGACGGCGCGAACTACGACTCCTCGCCGGGCGACGGCCAGGGCGAGGTGGAGCTGGACAGCGAGATCGTCCGCGGCGTCGCCCCGAAGGCCACCCAGCTGATCTACGAGGCCCCGAACAGCGACCAGGGCGAGATCGACATGGCCGCGAAGATCGTGTCCGACAACCGGGCCTCGGTCATCTCCATCTCCTGGGGCTCCTGCGAGCCGGACACCACCCCGTCCTCGATGACCGCGGTGAACAACTCCTTCAAGCAGGCCGCGGCCCAGGGCATATCGATCTTCTCCGCCTCCGGCGACGACGGCTCCCGCGACTGCACCCGCTCGACCAGCGGCTCCGCCGTGAAGGCGGTCGACTTCCCGGCGTCCAGCCCGTACAACACCGGCGTCGGCGGCACCAACCTCAAGGTGAGCGGCAACGCGTACTCCTCGGAGAGCGCCTGGAGCACCGCAGGGGGCGGCGTCTCCACCCAGTTCGCCAAGCCGGGCTGGCAGACCGGCACCGGCGTCACCGGCACCATGCGCACCGTGCCCGACATCTCCTCCGACGCCGACCCGGCGAGCGGCTTCGCGATCTACACCACCGGCGGCTGGCAGGTCTACGGCGGCACCTCCGCCGCGGCCCCGCTGTGGTCCGGCTACACCGCGCTGTACAACCAGAAGGCCAAGGCCGCCGGCCAGGCCGTGCTCGGCGAGGCCAACCCCAAGCTCTACTCGCTGGCGAACTCGAGCAGCTACGGCAGCGTGCTGCACGACATCACCACCGGCAAGAACCAGGACTTCTCCACCAAGACCGGCTACGACCAGGTCACCGGCTGGGGCACCCCGATCGCCGACTCGCTGACCACCGCCCTGCTCGGCGGGGGCACCACCCCGCCGCCCACCGGCGGCTGCACGGCCGCCCAGCTGCTCGGCAACGCCGGCTTCGAGACCGGCACCGCCGCCCCGTGGACGGCGTCCTCCGGAGTCGTCGACAACAGCGCCTCCGAGGCCGCGCACTCCGGCTCCTGGAAGGCCTGGATGGACGGCTACGGCTCCGCCCACACCGACTCGGTCTCGCAGACCGTGTCGATCCCGGCCGGCTGCAAGGCGGCCTTCACCTTCTGGCTGCACGTGGACACCGCCGAGACCGGCAGCACCGCGTACGACAGGCTGACCGTCACGGCCGGCTCCACCACCCTGGCGACCTACTCCAACGCCAACGCGGCGAGCGGCTTCGTGCAGAAGTCCTTCGACCTGTCGGCCTTCGCCGGGCAGACCGTGACGCTGAAGTTCACCGGCACCGAGGACTCCTCGCTGCAGACGAGCTTCGTCGTGGACGACACCGCGCTCACCGTCTCCTGAGCCGTCGCCCGCCGGCCGGCGCGGACCCCTTTCGGGCCCGTGCCGGCCGCACTGTTGCGGATGTGTTTCTATCCGCCGTGAACCAGGACTTTTTTGTCGTGACCACTGTCATATGTCCGAGTTGATGACGTAGCCTCTCGACGGTGCGTAGGGTGTGCCCCCAGCTCGGTGTGGCAGCCCGATCACGGAACGCTGGGCCGACGCCGCCGAACTCGCCTGGTGGGGGAGGTTTCCGGATGGGTTCACAGCAGCCGCAGCAAGCGGGCCGGCTCAGGCTGGTCGGAGAGCGGGACGCAGGTCCGGCGTACGGCCGGCAGCCCCGGCCGACGGCCGAGCGCGCCCCGGGCCCGGCACCCGCGCGCACACCGGTCCGACCGCCCGCGCAGCCCGCCGTCCCGCCCCAGCCCGCGCCCCCGCAGCCCGCCACGGCCGCAGCCGCGGCCGGCCACGGCCTGGGCTTCGCCGAGGTGCTCAACGCCGCGATCGAGGCCAGCGGGCTCAGCCTCGACCGGATCAGGGCCGCCCTGGCCCACCAGGGCGTCAGGATCAGCGTCACGACCCTCAGTTACTGGCGCCGCGGGCGCAGCCAGCCGGAACGCGCCGCCTCGCTGCGCGCCGTCCACCTGCTGGAGGAGCTGCTGGCGCTGCGCCGCGGCACGCTCTCCTCGCTGCTCGGGCCGCCGCGCCCGCGCGGCCGCTGGATCGCCCCGACCACCCACGACGCCCTGCGGGTGGAGCAGGTCTGGCCGGGCGAGCAGGAGATCGCCGAGGTCTTCGAGGAGCTGGACGCCCCGCCCACCGGCGACCTGGAGCGCCTCTCCATCCACGACTCGTACTTCGTCGACGCCAACCGCCGCGGCCACCTGCTGAGGATGCGCCAGGTGGTGCGGGCGACCGTCGGCGGGGTGGCCCGCTGCGTGGTGGTGCACAAGGCGGACGAGGGCGTCGTCGGCTGCCCGGAGATCACCTCGGTGCGGCACGCCCGGCTCGGCCGGGTCCGCCGCCGCCCCGAGAGCGGCCTGCTCGTGGCCGAGCTGCTGCTGGACCGCCCGCTGGCGCTCGGCGACTCCACCGTCTTCGAGTACGAGTTGGGCACCCCCGACACCGGGCCGACCACCGACTACGGCCGCTTCTTCGCCGTGCCGGTGCGCGAGTACGTGCTGCAGGTGCACTTCGACCCCACGGCGGTGCCCGCGCACTGCGAGCGCTTCGACCGGGAGCCGGGCGCGGAGGTCGACCGCAAGCGGGAGCAGCTGTGGATCGGCGCCTCGGCCAGCGCCCATGTGCTGGCGCCGGACCAGCCACCGGGCCAGGTCGGCATCCGCTGGCAGTGGGAGTAGCCGGATCATCTAACCATTACACGACCCCATACCGGTTTGCGGCCCGATCATCTAACCCGTACTGTCAGGAGTACCGGTTAGACGACCGGGCCGTCCCCTCTTCCGGGAGTGATGCGTCGTGTCCACCGCCGCCCTGGCCCCCCGCACCCTGCAGACCGGCCACGTCGGGCTCAACGTCACCGACCTGACCCGCTCGGTCGCCTTCTACCGCCGCCTGCTCGGCCTGGAGGTGGCCGCCGAGTCCGCCGAGCCGGGCCGCCGCCACGCCCTGCTCGGCCGGGACGGCACCCTGGTGCTCACCCTCTGGGAGCAGAGCAGCGGCACCTTCTCCCCCGGCGCCCCCGGGCTGCACCACCTCTCCTTCCGGGTCGACTCGGTCGAGGAGGTGCAGGCGGCCGAGGCCGTCCTCAAGGAGCTGGGCGCCGCGTTCGCCCACGAGGGCGTCGTCCCGCACCGCGAGGGCGCGGACTCCGGCGGCATCTTCTTCACCGACCCGGACGGCATCCGACTGGAGGTCTTCACCGCCGCGGGCGTGGCCGCCACCGGCGCCGCGGCCCCCGACGGCACCGCCCCGACCTGCGGGTTCTTCTAGACCATGTGGCACGAGGGCGAGCGGGCCGTACAGCGGCGCGCCGGGCAGCAGGAGCGGGCCGACCATACCGGCCGGTCGATCGGTCGCGTCATTCCGCCGGTGGCCGCCCGGTTCCTGGCCGAGCGGCGCACGGTCGTGGTCGGCGCGGCCGACCGCACGGGGCGGCTGTGGGCCACCCAGCTCTCCGGGCCGGCGGGATTCGTCCGGGCCGAGGGCGAGCACATCATGGCGGTGGCGGCCCGCCCCGTCCCGGGGGACCCGCTCGCGGAGGTGCTGGCCGGGCCGGCCGAGGTCGGCACGATCGCCCTGGACGCGGCCGGGCGGCGCCGGATGCGGCTCAACGGCCGCTCCGTCCCGCACGGCCCGGAGGGACTGCGGATCACCGCCGACCAGGTGTACGCCAACTGCCCCAAGTACATCCAGCGGCGCAGCCCGCACGACCTCCCCGCGGCCGGGCCGACCACGGCCGCCACCGCCTCCTCGGGAGGCCGGCTGGCACTGGGCGGCCAGTTGGCCGTGGCGAGCGCCGACACCTTCTTCATCGCCACCGCCGGGCCGGACGGCCGGGTGGACGCCTCGCACCGGGGCGGCAATCCGGGCTTCGTCCGGGTGCTCGGCCCGGACCGGCTGCGCTGGCCCGAGTACCCCGGCAACAGCATGTTCATGACCCTGGGGAACCTGGAGCTCAACCCCTCCGCGGGCCTGCTGCTGCCCGACTGGGAGACCGGCGGCGCCCTGCTGCTGACCGGCCGCGCCGAGGTGGACTGGTCCGACCCGGCCGCCCCGGCGGTCGACTACGCCGTCGAACAGGTGGTGGAGCTGGCCCGGGCCACCGCCCTCGCCTGGTCGGAGCCGGAGTTCTCACCGGCCAACCCGCCGGTGCCGAGGTGAGCCTGGCCCGACGCCCCGACGGTTCCGTCCGACATCTCTTCACCGGCTTGTCATATTTTGTTACTTAACAGGTGATATTCCGTCGGCTGACGGTGGAACACATCCCTCTCCCGCACAACGAGGAAGGGATCCAACCGTGCTGATGGAGTTCACCGAGGTCGAGCCGGACGACCGTTGCAGCTGCCCCGGCTGCGCGGCCCGCCGCCTCGCGCGGTCGCACGCCGCCCGCCGGCCCGTCGGGCGGCCGGCCGTCCACGGCGCCCGCCGCGCCGCCGTCCTGGTCGCGGCGGTCGGCACCGCGCTCGGCGGCGCCACCAGCGCCATAGCAGTCACCCCGCGGGCCGCCGCTGCGGACAGCCCCGCGCCCACCACTCCGCAGGGCGAGGTCTCCGGCCCGTTCGGCGCCGAGGCCGAGCAGCCGCGGGCCCTGCAGCGCGCCACCACCCGGGAGGAGATCATCGCCCGCGCCCAGCGCTGGGTGGACCAGAAGGTGCCGTACTCGATGAGCCGCTACTGGTCGGACGGCTACCGGCAGGACTGCTCGGGCTTCATCTCGATGGCCTGGGGCCTCGGCAGCAGCCAGACCACCTGGACGCTGCCCAACTTCGCCGACCGGATCGGCAAGGACGAGCTCCAGCCCGGCGACGCGCTGATCTACAACGACTCCTCCAGCCCGCAGGGCGGCTCGCACGCCGTCCTCTTCGGCGGCTGGACGGACTCCTCGCACACCCGCTACACGGCCTACGAACAGACCAGCCCCAACACGATCCGGCGCAGCACCCCCTACGCGTACTGGAACCACTCCGGCTCCTACCTGCCCTACCGCTACCGCGGCCTCGCGGCCACCACGGACGAGGCGTCCTTCCCCGGCCTCGGCTGGTTCGGCCCCGGGCAGACCAACCCCTACGTCAAGCGGCTCGGCGAGATGCTGGTCGCCCGCGGCGGCGGGCAGTTCTACCCCGAGGGGCCGCACTCGGCCTGGAGCGAGACCGACCGGCTGGCGACCCAGGCGTTCCAACTCGCCCAGGGCTGGCGCGGCACGGAGGCGGACGGCCTGCCGGGCAAGGACACCTGGGCGCTGCTGGTGAGCGGCCGGGGCAGTGCCATTCCGGCGGCACCGCTGCCGGTGCCGCCGGTGCCGCGGCTGCCGGGGGCTCCCGCGGCGCCGGCCTTCCCGGGGGTGGACGCCTTCGGTCCTGGGAAGGTCAACGCCGCCGTCTCGCTGCTCGGCGAGCAGCTGGTGCGCAAGGGCTACGGCGCGTACTACGCGGTGGGCCCGGGCGCGGAGTGGACCGAGAGCGACCGGCGCAACGTCGAGGCGTTCCAGCTCGCCCAGGGCTGGCGCGGCACCGAGGCGGACGGCTACCCCGGTCCGCACACCTGGCGGCTGCTGTTCGGCTGAGCCGCCGTCACGGGCGGCCGGCGCCGTTTCCGTGCACCCTGATCCAGGCGTGCATGGCGATGGCGGCGGCCGCCCCCGCATTGATCGACCTCGTCGAGCCGAACTGCGCGATCGAGCAGACCGCCGAGGAGTGCTCCCAGGCCTCCGCGGTCAGCCCCGGGCCCTCCTGCCCGAACAGCAGCACACAGCGCTCCGGCAGCTCGTACGTCTCCAGCGGCACCGCGCCGGGCAGGTTGTCGATGCCGATGACCGGCAGCCCCCGCTCGGCGGCGAAGGCGGCCAGCGTGGCCACCGACTCGTGGTGGCGCACGTGCTGGTACCTGTCGGTGACCATGGCGCCGCGGCGGTTCCAGCGGCGCCGGCCGACGATGTGCACCTGCTCGGCCAGGAAGGCGTTGGCGGTGCGCACCACCGAGCCGATGTTGAAGTCGTGCTGCCAGTTCTCCACCGCGACGTGGAAGCCGTGCCGACGGGTGTCCAGGTCGGCGACGATCGCCTCGCGGGTCCAGTAGCGGTACCGGTCGACCACGTTGCGGCGGTCGCCGGCGGCCAGCAGCTCGCGGTCCCAGTGGTCGCCCTCGGGCCACGGCCCGGGGTGCGGACCGACGCCGATCTCGCGGTCGTCGGCGGTCTGCACGAAGGCGTCGTCGTACTGCTCGCCCTCGTGGGGCACTCCGGTCTCGCTCACGTCCCCGAGGGTACGCGGCGCGGCCGGACGGCCTTCTCCAGGTCGCCCAGGGCCTGCAGCATCAGCTTGGCGCCGGCCCGGGCGAGCGCGTCCCGGTCGTCCTGGCCGGCGCCCGGGGCGTCGCTGTGCCCGGCCGTGGAGCGTTCCGCTCCGCGGTCCGGGCGGCCGTCCCAGCGGGCGTAGGCGTTGCGCAGCCCGTCGAAGTCGACCTGCTCGCCGATCAGCACGGCGGCCGCCGCGATCGCGGTGGAGTAGCGGAGCTCCTCGGCGAAGTCGGCGGCGCCGGGCACCGGCCGGCTGTCGGCGCCGGGCAGGTGGGCCTCCATCAGGACGGCGCTGCGGGCGAGGAGTCCGACCGCGGTGCGGGCCCGGTCGAGCTGCTTGCGGGAGAGGTCGGGCAACCGGTCGGCGTGCCGGACGGGCTCGGCGTCGGCCCGCTCGAGCGCCTCCAGCAGCTCGGCCCGGGCCTCGCGGGCGTCCAGCAGGGCGTCGCGGACCTCCCGGTCGTCCCGCCCGGCCGGGTCGCCGTACGCACCGATCACCGCGGCCCCGTAGCGGCCGGCCGCGGCGAGCCACTCGGCGAGCCGCTCCGTGAGCCGGGCGGTCTGCCAGGTCGGGAAGAGCGCGTAGGCGCCGAGCGCGATCGCACCGCCGAGCAGCGTCAGCAGGACGCGTTCCAGCGCGGTCTCCAGCGGATCGCCGGCCTGCAGCCCGAGCAGGAACACCACGTAGGAGGAGACGCAGGCGGTGGTGAACGCGTACCCGGTGCGGATGGTCAGGTAGGCGCCGAAGATGCACACCACGGCGAGCGCCGTCGACAGCCACGGCCCCGGGTCCAGCACCTGGACGACGGCGGTGCTGACGGCCACGCCGACGACCGTGCCGGCCAGCCTCGCCACGCCCCGGCTGAAGGTCTGCGCGAAGTCCGGGCGCATCACCATGGCCGCGGTCAGCGGCGCCCAGTAGCCGTGGTGCAGCCCGAGCGGCCGCGCCGCCAGGTAGGAGAGGGTGACCACGCAGGACAGCCGGACGGCGTGCTGGAAGACCGCGGAGCGCGGCTGGAGCTGCCGCCTGACGGTCGCGAAGCCGACCGGCAGCACCTGCCAGAACGACGGGCGGCGGCGCTGCGGCGCGCGGACGGCGGAGCGGTCCTGCCGGTCGAGCGCGCCGACCGCCCGGCTGATCTGGGTGGCCAGCCGCTTGGCCGAGCGGCGGGCCGCCCGGGGCAGCTCGGGGCTCTCGGCGACCTCGGCCAGGGTGAGTGCGGGGGTGGTGGTCGGCGGCCGCACCGCCTCGGCGGCCCGGACGGAGGCGGCCAGGGCGTCCAGCAGCTCGGCGGCCGCGGCGAGGATCTCCCGGGCCCGGTCCCGGCCAGGACCCTCCGCGGGGGCGCCCACCGCGGGGTCGGCGAGGGCGGCGAGCGCGGGGCGGATGTGCTCGGCGACGGCGCGCAGCCCGTTCAGCTCGGGCGGGCGGTGCCTGGCCTGCCAGGCCGTCAGGGCGCCGGCCCGCCGGGCGGTCATGAAGGGTCCGGGGTCGACGATCGCGACCGGGTCGTGGCGCAGTCGGCGGGCGTAGTCGCCGAGTTCGGCGTAGGTGTCGGCGAGGGCGTCGCGGTGGCCCCGCCAGGGGTCGATCCGCCACAGGGCGCCGGTCAGCGCCTGCACCGCGCCGCCGAGCGCGCAGAGCAGGCCGTGGCCCACCGCGGTGGGGATGCTGACGGGCAGTTGGACGACGACCAGCATGACGGAGACCGTGGTGGCGGCGACGGTGCCGCCGGTCGAACCGATCGCCCAGATCATGCCCGCCCCGAACGACCAGACGGCCAGCAGGACGGGGAAGGCGCCCGGGACGCCCACCGCCGCGTACCCGAGGAAGGTGCTGATGCCGAGCCCCAGGCCGGCTGCGGCCGCCAGCCCCGCCCGGGGGCGGAAGGTGCGCTGGAAGGTCGCGGTGCCCGCGATGAAGGCACCCATCGCGGCGGAGGTGGCGGGCCCCGTCCCGGCGACGGCCAGCACCGGGAAGACCACCAGGGCGACGGCCACCGCCCCGCGCAGCGACCGCCGCGGGTCGGAGAGTTCGCGTGCCGGGACCAGTCCGGCCTTCGCAGTGTCGCGAAGCGCAACGGACCAGGGCATATCGGGCAGTCTAGGTGCTGCGGCGCCACCCGGCCGGGAGGCGTACGGCGCCCAGCCGCAGCAGGAATCCGGTCGGCAGGAACACCAGGTCGGCGGCGATCATCGCCAGCGAGAAGAACGGCAGGCCGAGGACGACCGCGATCGCCGAGTGCTCGGCGATCATCAGGGCCAGCAGCACGTTCTTCAGCCGCCGGTTGACCAGGGTGAACGGGAAGGCGACCTGGAGCACGACCGTGCCGTAGCTGAGCACGAAGGTGATCAGCAGGCTGGAGCCGAGCAGCGCGGACAGCTCCGGCCAGGGGGTGAAGTAGTCCAGGTGCAGCGGGTAGTGCAGGGCGGTGCCGTCCTGCCAGCGGGAGCCCTGGACCTTGTACCAGCCCGCCGTGGAGTAGATCAGCACCACCTGCGCGGCGATGATCACCATGCCGCAGTTGTGCAGCATGGTGGCCAGCGCGTCCGCCACCGCCCGCACCTCCCCGGCGGGCGCGGCGGCCGCCCGGCGGGCCCGGCGCCGGGCGTCCAGCGACCACACCAGGCCCGAGCGGACGAGCACCAGGTACATCGCCATCAGGTGGACGACGTTGTCGCCGCCGTCGCCGACCAGCACGTTGCGGTTCTGCAGGGAGAGCACGGTGACGGCGAACAGCACGGCGGTGGCACGGGTGCGCCAGCCCAGCACCATCAGCACCGCTGCGGCGATCCCCAGGTGGTAGAGGGTCTCGAACCAGAGCCGGCCGTCCGACCAGGAGAGCACGGTGAAGGCGTGGGTGGCCGACAGCAGCCCGTCGGAGAGCTCGGCCGACCAGGGCGACCTGTCCCCGTACAGCACCCGGCGGTGGGGCCACTCGCGGAGCAGGAAGCCGAGCCAGGCGAGGCCGAAGCCGATCCGCACCACGGCGGCCTGGTGGCGGCCGAAGACGGTGCCGGTGAAGGCGTCGAAGAAGCGCTCGAAGCGGGTGGGCGGCACGGCCGCCGCGGCGGGTGCCCGCTCGTCGGCGGGGGCGGCGGTCTCGGCAGTCCCGGCAGTCTCGGAGGCCGCGGCGGTGGTGCGGGTCTCGCTCACAGCAGCCCCCGGTAGTCGTCCTCGTCCACCGGCCACCAGGGCAGTTCCTGCGGCGCGACGGGCTCCGCAGGCTGCTCGGTGCTCCACGCGGGCGGCGGCACGGCCACCGCCGCGGAGCGGAACTGGATCTGCAGGATGCGCTCGCCGCCGGCGGTGCGGCCGAACCGCTGCAGGGCTATCCGCTTGAGGTACTCCTCGGCGAGCTTGCCGCGCTGCCCGGGCGCGGGCGCGCCCTCCTCCGTCGGATGCGTGGACTCGTAGAAGTCCCAGGCGCGGCGCAGCATGTTCTGGTCGACGTGGCTGGGCGCCGGGTTGTGGCGTATCGCGGCGGCGTCCCGGGCGGTCAGGCCGACCCAGTCGCGGATGTGCACCTCGCCGTCCTCGGCGATGGTCTGCACCCGGGCCTCGACGGTGACGTTCTGCTGCAGCGGATTGGGCGCGAACAGCTTCCAGTTCTGCTCGAACTCGGGGTAGACGATCCCGTCGAGCTGCTCCCGGTACTGCTGCGAGAGCGCATTGGGCGGGGCGTTGTGCAGGAACAGCACGCCCAGCAGGAGCGCGGTGCCGCCGAGCATGCCGGCCCCGGACAGGCAGATCACCGCGAGGGCGGGGGTGGACCAGGTGCGCACGGCGGTCTCCTCCCCTGCGGCTGCCCTGCGGCGACGGTTGCCGGCCATCCTGCCGTACCGCGGCGCCGGACGACAGGAGGATCACGGCGCCGGGCCGCGTACCGGCCCCGGCGCCGTGCGGGAGGTGTCAGCCGTGCGGGAGGTGTCAGAGGACGAAGGGCGCCCGGCCGTCGGTGCCGACCATCGGGCGGCCCGCCGCCTCCCAGGCGAACATGCCGCCGTCCACGTTGACCGCCTCGCGGCCCTGCCCGACCAGGTACTGCACCACCTGCGCGGAGCGGCCGCCGACCCGGCAGACCACGTACAGCTTCTCGTCGGGCAGCTCGCCGAGCCGGGCGATCACCTGGCCGATCGGGATGTGCAGCGCACCGTCCACGTGGCCGGCGTCCCACTCGTCCTGTTCGCGGACGTCGAGCAGGGCGGCGTCGGCCGGCACGGACGCGGCGTCGGTGGTGGGCAGCGCTTGCGCGAACATCGTCGGGTTCTCCTGGGAGTCGGGGCGGGAACGGTGCTGGGAGGGGTCCTCACCTCCATTGTGCCGACCGCCGGAGTGCGGCCCCTGCGGATCGGCGCCGCCGAGCAGCCGTTCCAGTTCGGCGCGCCGTTCGGCGGCCCGGCCGAGCAGCTGCTCGGCGAGCTCCTCCAGCAGGCGCTCCGGCTCCTGCGGCGCCAGCAGCAGCAGCTCGCCCATCGGGGTGCGCTCCAGCCGGACCTGCTCGGCGGCGAGCTGGCCGATCCGCGCGGTCAGCCACTCCAGGCGGCGCAGCAGCCAGTCCGGGCGCTCGGGGGAGTCGGGGGCGGGCGCGCTCTCGGGGGCGGTGGACCACTCGCCGGCGAGCTCCTCCAGGGCGGCGTTGTCGCCCTGCGCGTACGCCTCGTTGACCCGGGCGATGAAGGCGGAGCGGCGCTCCTGCTCGGCCGGGTCGGTGGTCAGGTCGGGGTGGGCGCGGCGGGCGAGGTCGCGGTAGATCCGCTGGGCGTCCCGGTCGGGGCGGACCTTCGCGGCGGCCGGCGGCTCCGGGGCGAGGTCGGCGGCGGCCGGGTCGTCCGGCTCGGCGACCCGGCTGCGGGCCTCGGAGGCGCGGCGCAGCGCCTCCGGATCGCCGCTGCGGGCGGCGACGGTCTCGGCGATCAGCGCGTCCAGCTCGTCGAGGCTGGCGTAGAGCGGGCCGAGCAGCCGGTGGTGGACGAGGGCGAAGTTGTCGATCTCCACCCGGAGGGTTTCGACGTCGACGTCGAGGGTCAGCCAGGCCAGCTCGGCAGCGGCGACCCGCTCCTCCAGCAGCAGCCGCTCGTGATCGCTCCACTGGACGGGGCTCTCCGCGCTCACCAGTCCGCCTCCGCATGCACCCGGTTTCCGAGCCTGCCACCCTACCGGGGGGTGCGGACCGGACGCGGAGGCTCCGTCCGGGTACCCCGTCCGACTGAACTCGCAGCGCACACGGCTGCTCACCCAATGACATGTAACTGATACCGAGGAATCTCCGCGATTCGCTGTCGAAGCCGCCCTCGCACGTGCTTCGCTGGAGGATGCACCGGTGCTGCACCGCAGGCACGCCGCAGTGCCGCACGGGTGCAGGCGTACAAAAGACGGGACACACAGGAGCGGCAGGAGACGAGGCCCAGTACGCCGCCGCCCCCACACGACGGCCGCCCCCAGGCACGGCGGCCAGGCGGGAGCAGACCGAATCCATGGTGGACGAGCCGAACTCCACACCGACCGCCGAAGACCGCACGGGTGACCCTCCTTCCGGAGTGGTCGCCCTGCTGCGCGTGGCCGCGGTGATGGTCGATCCGGACGGCCGGATCGCCCTGTGGAACCGCGCGGCCGAGGAGCTGTTCGGCCACCGGGCCGAGGTCGCCTGCGGCCGTACCGCCTCGGGCCTGCTGCCCGCCGTCGAGCCCCGGCCGGAGACCGGCTCGCCCCGCCCGGGCGCACCGGCCCGGCGCTGCGACGCCCTGGACACGCTCGACGACCTCACCCAGCTCGACACCGCCTGGGCCGGTTCGATGGCCGTGGTCGACCGGGAGGAGCGGCTGCGCGACGTCATCTGGTGGGCCTACTCCCTGGTCGAACCGACCGGCCGCAGCCTGCTCGCCCTGGCCGCGGACGCCCGCCCGCTGCGGGCCGGCGGCCCGCGGATCGCCCTCGGCGAGCGGCTGCTCGCGTACGCGGCGGCGCCGGCCGCGACCGGCGCCTTCCACCGGGTGGCCCCCGCCTTCGCCCCGGCCGGCCGCTCCGGCGCGGTGCCGTTCGAGGGTCTGCTGCCGCGCGGCTCCCAGGAGCGCCGCCGCCGGCTGCTCGACCAGGTCGCCGAGGTCGGCGTGCCCGCGCTCTGGGTGGACGCCGCGACCAGGCTCCCCGTCCTCCCCTACGAGCCGACCGGCCGCGGTGCGGCACGGGTCGCGGCCGGGCTGGTCCGCCGCTACCCGACGCCGCAGCAGCGGGCCGACCGGCCTCGGGCGGCCCGCCGCCCGGCCGATCCGGCGGCGCCCGGCGGGCGCGGCACGATCGGCCTGCAGGTCCTCTCCGCGGGCGCGGCGCGCGGCGCCGACGACGGGCGGGCCATCGGCACCACCGTGCCCGGGCAGCGCGAGTCCGGGGCGGCCACCGCGAACGGCCAGAGCCAGGGAGGCCCCGCCATCGAGTCCACCGCCAACGGCACCGCGCCCGCCCGCACCGCCGTGGGGTCCGCTCCGCCGCAGGGCGGACCGGACGGGCCGGACGCCCACCGCCCCGAGGTGCCCGGGGTGCCCGCCCCGCCGGCGCCGCCGTCCGTGGAGGTGCTGGCCGTCAGCCAGGCCGGCGAACAGCTGGCCCTGCTGAGCGAGGTCGGCAACCGGGTCGGCACCACCCTGAACCTCGACACCACCGCCCGCGAGCTGTGCGAGGTGCTCGTCCCGCGGGTCGCCGACTTCGCCTGCGTGGACCTCCTCGACGGGCTGATCTCCGACTCGGAGCTGCCCGACGAACGCCCCGACGACCGGACGATGCTGCGCCGGGTGGCCCGCGCGGTGAACAGCTCCCCCGGCCACTGGGACCACGTCCTGGACGAGGGCGCGCTGCTCGCGATGCCCCGCTCCACCCCGCCCGGCCTGGCCCTGCAGGAGAACCAGCCGGTGCTGGTGCCGGTGATCGACCCGGACGTGGCGGTGGACTACGCGGCCTCGCTCGGCGGCGGCCCGGACCTCGTCCCGGTGGTGGTCGGCCGCTCGATGCTGGTGCTGCCGCTGTCGGCGCGGGGCACCGTGCTCGGCATCCTCAAGCTGCTGCGGCTGTCCGACCGGTCGCCCTTCGACAAGTCGGACGCGGCGACCCTCAAGGAGCTGGCGGCGCGGGCCGCGCTGTCGCTGGACAACGCCCGGCTGCACCGGGCGGAGTCGCGGGTGGCCACCACCCTGCAGCGCTCCATGATCCCGACCCGCCCGCCGCGCATCCCCGGCGTGCAGATCGCCCACCGCTACCTGCCGGGCGACTCCCGGGCCGAGGTCGGCGGCGACTGGTTCGACGCCATCCAGCTGCCCGGCAGCCGGGTCGCCCTGGTGGTCGGCGACGTGATGGGCCACGGACTGCACTCGGCGGCCGCGATGGGCCGGTTCCGCACCGCCATGCAGACCCTCGCCGCGCTGGACCTGCCGCCCGGCCAGCTGCTGCGCCACTTGGACAACCTGGCGCACAAGCTGGGCGACGACCACCTGGCGACCTGCCTGTACGCGGTCTACGACCCGATCAACCGCACCTGCGAGCTGGCCAGCGCCGGCCACGTCCCGCCGGTGCTGGTCCACCCGGACGGCCGCGGCGAGCTGCTGGAGATCCCGGAGGGCGCGCCGATCGGCGTCGGCGGCGTCCCGTTCGTGGCGAAGCGGATCGACGTCTCGGACGGCTCGATGCTGGTGCTGTGCACCGACGGCCTGGTCGAGGTCCGCGGGGGCGACATAGGAGAGGGCCTGGCCGCGCTGTGCGGCAACCTGATCGACCCCAAGCAGACCCCGGACGAGGCCTGCGACACCGTGCTGGAGCGGCTGCACTCGGACGACCGGGCCGACGACGTCGCCCTGCTGGTCGCCCGCTTCGACGGCGTCCCGCCGAGCGAGGTGGCGACCTGGGAGCTCGGCGTCTCGGAGGAGGAGGTGCGGCGGGCCCGGGCCCTGGTGCGGGACCGGCTCGCCGGCTGGGGGCTGACCGCCCTCACCGACACGGTGGAGCTGCTGGTCAGCGAGCTGGTGACGAACGCCGTCCGGGTCGCCAGGGACCACGTCCAGCTGCAGCTGATCCGGGTGGACAAGCTGCTGGTCGAGGTCAGCGACGACAACCACAACCTGCCGTCGCTGGAGCCGGCCGAGTCGCTGGACGAGCACGGCCGCGGCCTCAACCTGGTGAGCAAGCTCGCCGAGCGCTGGGGCACCGCCCGCAAGGCGGTCGGCAAGGTCGTCTGGTTCGAACTGGCGCTGCCCCGGGCCTGACCGGTCAGTGCGCCGCCGGCACCGCCGCCCGCGGCCCGGCCTCGGCCGCCACCGAGGCCGCCGCGCCGACGCCCGCCAGCACCCGCGGCCAGAACTGGCCGAACACCTCCAGCGCGGCGGCGATCAGGCCGGCCACCAGCACCGCCACCACGTGCTCCAGGCCGGCGAGGTTGGGCAGCAGCACGGCCTCCACGACCATCGCCAGCACCACCGCCCCGCCCGTCCACCAGGCCCGGCAGCGGATCGCCACGCACACCGCGAGCGCCACCACCGCGGCCGAGGGCCCGGTGTCCCGCACGTGGCCGACCGCGCTCGGGAGGCCGAAGAGGTGCTCCGGCCCGAGCTGCACGCCGATCCGCGCGAACAGCGTCCCGGCGAGGGTGCAGGCGTAGGCGACGGCCACGGTGAGACGCCGGCCGAGGACGATCTCGGCGATCCCGAACACCAGGAAGACCTGCACCAGCGCCCCCCAGACCGGCAGGTCCAGCGCGGGCACGTACAGCGAGAGCGGTGTCCTCAGCAGGGAGACCCCGAGCGGCAGCGCGGCCCGCACCACCCCGACCTGGGTGACCAGCCGCTCGCCGCCCGGCAGGTGCTGGACCACCGAGAAGGCCAGCACCAGCAGGGTGGCCGCGGTGGCCAGCGGGACGGAGGCGAACCGGTGCCGCCGCACATGGTCCCGGACGGTGCCGAACAACGATCCCCACTCGGCCGCGGCCGCCCTGACCGCCACCGGCGCCGGGCCCTTCCGCACGCCCCCCGTACGAGCCGTCCGCTCCACCGCTGAATCTCCCCGTCCGCTTTTCGGCCGGACGCCCCCTCGACGCCCCGCCGTGCAATTCCCGGGACATTTCCCGTGAGGCCGGGATTCTCCGGCCGTACTTCCACGGTAGGGACGGGGGAAAAGGAGCGCGTCACCTTGCGAGGCGAATCGCGGATCATACTCAAGATGGAGGGGGGTTACCGATTCGGCGGGTGGCACCCCCCGATCGGCGGCCCTCCGCCCCCCGGCGGAGGGACTACCCCTTCCCGTCCCGCTCCGCCGTCGGCCCCCCGCCGGGCAGCGCCTGTGCGGCGGCGGCCCGGACATGCCGGCGACGGAACAGTGCGGGCAGACTCGGCACCGTGATGAAGCCCTCGGCGCGGGCGCTCGCGATTCCGATGCGCGGAATCTCGCTGCTCTTCTCGAAGAGCAGATAACGCGGCTCCCAGATCGGGCGGTACTTCGCATTGGCGCGGTACAGCGACTCGATCTGCCACCAGCGCGAGAAGAATCCCAGCACGGAGCGCCAGAGCCGGAGCACCGGCCCGGCGCCCAGCCGCGATCCGCGCTCGAAAACGGAACGGAACATCGCGAAGTTCAGCGACACCCGCTCCAGCGCGACCTCGTCGGCGCGTTGCAGCAGCTCGATCACCATGAATTCCATCAGGCCGTTCTCGCTGTCGCGGTCCCGGCGCATCAGGTCCAGCGAGAGGCCGTTGCGGCCCCACGGGACGAAACTCAGCAGCGCGCGCAGCTCGCCGTCGCCGTCGTGGCACTCCAGCATCACGCAGCGGCCGTCGTCCGGGTCGCCGAGCCGGCCGAGCGCCATCGAGAAGCCGCGCTCGGTCTGGCCGTCCCGCCAGTGGTCGGCCCTGTCCAGCAGCGCCGCCATCTCCTCGTCGGGGATCTCCTCGTGGCGGCGGATCCGCACCGTGTACCCGGCCCGCTTGACCCGGTTGTACGCCTGCCGGACGACCCGCATGGCCCGGCCGTCCAGCGAGAACTCGTCGATCTCGACGATCGCCTCGTCGCCCAGTTCCAGCGCGTCCAGCCCGTGCCGGGCGTAGATCACGCCGGCCTCCTCGGAGGCACCCATCACGGCCGGCACCCAGGCGTGCTCGCGGGCCTCCTGCAGCCAGGCGTCGATCGCCCCGGGCCAGGCCTCCGGATCGCCGATCGGGTCGCCGGAGGCCAGCGAGACGCCACCGACCACCCGGTAGGCGACCGCCGCCTTGCCGGACGGCGAGAAGATCACCGCCTTGTCCCGGCGCAGCGCGAAGTAGCCCAGCGAGTCCCGCTCGCCCTGCCGGTCCAGCAGCTCGCGCAGCCGCACCTCGTCGGCCGCGGTCAGCAGCTCCTGGCCGCGGGGGCTGCGGAAGGCCAGGTACAGCACCAGCAGGAAGAGCACCGCGCCCATGGCGTTGATGAAGGCGTTCACCCAGGTCGGCACGGCGATCTCGTCGGCCAGCCGGCCGGACGGGGTGAGGGTCACCATCCGGGCCACCGCGTAGCCGAACCGGGTGCCGAAGCCGGCGCCGTGGATGGTGTTGGTCAGCTGCACCAGCGCCGCACCGACCACGCCGCCGAGCAGCAGCCCGCCGAAGAAGGTCGCCACCCCCGTCTTGGGGTTGGAGCGGTCGCCCTTGGAGGTGAACTCGCGGCGGCCCACCAGCAGCGCCAGGAAGAAACCGACGGTCAGCACGGTGGAGACGTAGTTCAGCGGGTGGTCCGCGAAGCCGCCGCCCGGCAGCAGCATCAGCAGCACGTACAGCACCGAGAACAGCCCGGACACCACCGCGTTGAAGATCCACGCGGCCCGCTTGCGCCGCCGCATCGCCACCGCGAGGAACAGCGACAGCAGCACCGTGGTCAGACCCGCCGTCAGCAGGTACGGGGTGAAGTACTCGCCCTCGTTGTGCTCCTGCACCTGGTCCCGGAACGGGACGGCGAGCACCGCCACCAGGTTGAGCAGGGCCAGCAGCCTCAGGTACCAGACCGTGCCCGCAGCGGCCCGCGGCCGCCAGCGGGCGAGCAGCCCGGCACGTGCTCCGAATTGCGCGGCAGGAACGGCGGTGGGCGCCGGCTTCACAGTGGACACAGCTCCAATTCCAGACGATCAACGTGGGGGACGCATCCGTACGGCACCCGCGGAGGGACGGAGCGGCCCGCACACCCGGTCTCCGAGCGGCCAGGGCCCACAGGGGGCTCCGTGTCCATGGTTCCGCACCCCGGATGAGAATTGCGTGAATCCGGTAGCCGATTCGGACCCCCGCCGATCGGCGGGGGTGTCCACCCCGCCGGTGGACCGAACCGCCGGCCGCCGACCCCCTAGGCTCGAAGAGAGCCGCGCACGCCCGAGGAGAGCCATGCCACCGATCCGCGTCCTGATCGTGGACGACGAGGTCCTCGTCCGATCGGGCCTCGGCCTGATCGTCGGATCGGCCCCGGACCTGGAGGTGGTCGGCGGCTGCTCCGGCGGCCAGGCCGAGCAGCAGACCGTCGACCTGCGGCCGCAGGTCGTCCTGCTCGACATCCGGATGCCCGACCTGGACGGCATCAGCGTGCTGCGCAGGCTGCGCGCCCTGCCCGACCCGCCGGCCGTCGCCATGCTCACCACCTTCGACACCGACGAGTACATCGGCACCGCCCTGCGCGCCGGCGCCGCCGGCTTCCTGCTCAAGGACACCGCGCCCGAGCAGCTGGTGCACGCGGTGCGGGTGCTCGCCGCCGGCGGCAGCATGCTCTCGCCGACCGTCGCCCGCACCGTGATCAACGGCTACGTCGAGGGCGGCGGCCCCGACGCGGACGCCGCCGCGCTCGCCCGCCAGCTCACCAGCCGCGAGCTCGACGTCCTCGCACTGCTCGGCGAGGGCCTGTCCAACGCCGAGATCGCCGACCGTCTCTACCTGGGCACCGGCACCGTCAAGGACCACATCAGCGCCATCCTCGCCAAGCTCGGCGCGGCCAACCGCGTCCAGGCCGCCGTCGTCGCGCACCGTGCCGGCCTCGTCCGCAGCCAGGGCAACCCCGGCGCATGACCGGCCCGAGAACACTCCCGGCCTGGTGCACCGCGACCTGGCTGATGCTGCTGCTGCCGGTGCTGGTCTCCCTGCTGGACGCCGCGCTGGTCTCCAAGGGCGCGCGCTGGTGGGAGGCCGCGCTGTCGGTGCTCGCCGCGCTCGCCCTGCTGCTGCGCCGCCGCTTCCCGGTGACGGTGCTGCTGCTGACCCTGCCCGGGGCGTTCGTCGACTACATCTGGATCGCACCGATGACCGCGGTCTACTCGGTCGCCGCCCAGCGGGCCGCGCTGCGGGTCACCGCGGTCTGCGCCACCGCCTTCGCCCTCGTCGAGTTCTTCCACTGGCCGCTCTCCGACCACCCGCTCGAGCTCGATCGGGACAACGCGCTCTACGCCATCCAGTGCGTGATGCTCGCGGCCGGCCCCGCCGCGCTCGGCCTGCTCGCCCGCACCCGCCGGGAACTCGCCGACCGGCTGGACGAGCTGACCCGCGGGCAGCAGCGCGAGAGCCGGCTGCTCGCCGAGCGGGTGCTGGCCACCGAGCGGGCCCGGCTCGCCCGGGAGATGCACGACGTGGTCTCCCACCAGGTCAGCCTGATCTCCATCCAGGCCGGGGCACTGCAGGTCTCCACCGGCGACCCGGCCTCGAAGGACACCGCCTCGACCATCCGCGAGCTCGCCGTCCGCACCCTGCAGGAGCTCCGGCAGATGGTCGGCGTGCTGCGCGCCGCCGGGGTCCAGCACGACGAGCCGCTCGCCCCCCAGCCGCGCCTCGCCGACCTGCCGCGGCTGATCGGCGGCAGCGGGCTCGCGGTCACCAGCGACCTCCCCGCCGACGGTCGGCAGTGGCCGGAGGCGGTGGAGAGGGCCGCCTACCGGACGGTCCAGGAGGCCCTGACCAACATCACCAAGTACGCGCCGGGCGCCGCGGTGACCGTCCGCGTGGTGGGCGGCGGCTCCCGGCTGCTGGTGGAGGTGCACAACGCCGCGCCGCCGGACGGCGCCTCGGAGCTGCCCGTCCTGCCGGGCGGCGGGCACGGCCTGGTGGGTCTTCGCGAGCGCGCCCAGCTGCTCGGCGGCACCCTGGTCGCCGGCCCCACCGCGGACGGCGGCTTCACCGTCCGCGCCGCCCTCCCGGCGACGGCGGACTGAGCCCGGGCACACGCGAGGGCGGCGCCCTCCCCGCGAGGGGAGGACGCCGCCCGGTGCCTGCCGAACCGATCGGGGATCAGTTCACGCTGTAGTAGCCCATCAGGTCGACGATGACGTCGGCCGGGCTGTTGGTGGCGATGTCGACCGTGCCGTTGTTGACCGGAACGATCACCGAGTTGGCGATGGTCTGGCTGCCCGCGGTCCAGTTGAGGTTGGACGAGGCCGGCCGCGCGGTGCCGCCCGGCCAGGCGTTCAGGTAGCCGCCCCACTGGGTGTTGGTCACCGTGATGTTCAGCACGACCGAGGTCGCACCGGACAGCACGCCGTTGTCGTTCAGGTTGACGTGCAGCACGTTGCCGTCGCCGATCTTGCCGGCGTAGGGGGCGCCCTTGCCGGTACGGGTGTCCACGAGGCGCTTCGGGCCGGCGACGTGGAACTTGCTGCCGGAGGCGTCCGAGGTGAAGTAGCCGAAGACGTCGGCGAGCACGTCGACCGTGCCGTCCAGGCCGTTGTAGAACGTCACCTTGCCGTCGGCGCCGACCGGCACGACGACCAGGTTCGGCACGGTCTGGCCGTTGGTCCAGTTCAGGTTGGACGACTTCGGCACGAAGGTGCCGGTCGGGTCGGTCGGGTAGACCGCCATCCAGCCGTTGCCCTGGCCGCGGGTCACGGTGGTGTTCAGCACGACCGCGGTGACGCCGGTGTCCGGCACGCCGAGCGAGACGCCCTTGGCGGAGACGCCGCCGGCGACCTTCACGTCGATCTTCTTCTTGCCGCCCACCGGGGCCTGCGCGACGTTCGCGTCACCCGCGTAGCGGGTGTCGAACAGGCGGGTCGGTGCCAGCGGCTTGAAGGTCGCACCGGCGGTGTCCGGCGTGTAGTAGCCCATCAGGTCGACGACCATGCGGACCGGGCCGGTCCAGCTGCCGTTGAACAGGCTGACATTGCCGTCGGTGCCCACCGGAACGGTGACCACGTTCGGGACGGCGACGCTGCCCTGCATCCAGTTGAGGTTGGAGGAGAGCGGCATCGTCTTGCCGGTCGGCCACGCGGTCAGATAGCCCGGACCGTTGGTGTTCGCCACGGTGACGTTCAGCACGACCGAGGTGACACCTGCCGGCACACCGCTGTTCGCCGAGCCGGCGACCTGCAGGGTGGTGGCGGTGCGGGAGGCGACACCCGGGACACCGGTGTCCAGCAGGCGCTTCGGCTGGACGCTGGTGTAGGTGCCGGCCGGCTGCGAGGGCAGCTGCTGGCACAGGGCGCTCATCACGGCCCGGCCCTTCGGCGAACCGAGGCCGCTGGCCAGGTCGTAGCCCGCGAGAGCGGAGTACTTGCCGGAGCCGCTGATGTCGTTGTTGCCGATGGTGACGTCGTTGAACACCGAGCCGTCGAGCTTGTGCAGGATCGGGTTCAGGTAACCGACCGGGCCGTTGGCGGCGCAGTCGGTCGACGAGTTGGCCAGCGCGACCAGGGCCGCCCAGAGCGGGGCCGCGGCGCTGGTGCCGCCGTAGATGTTGGCCCAGAGGGTGCCCTCGGCGTCGATGTCGGTGAAGATCAGGTAGCCGTGGGACGGGTCGGCGAGGGCCGACACGTCCGGCACCTGGCGGCAGGACGAGCCCGCAGCGGCACCGCAGACGTTCGAGTACTGCGCGGCGTGCTGGGCGTTCCACGGGAAGTCGGTGTCGCTCAGCGCCCAGCGGGTGGACAGACCGCCACCGCCGGAGCCGCCGTCGTGGTTCCACACCGAGATCGGACCCGGGAAGGTGCCGAGGCCGGAGTGCGAGGTACCGCCGACACCGGTCGCGTACGGCTGCGAGGCCGGGCTGTCGGTGTTGAGCACGTTCTCGTTGAGGCCGGAGCCGTTGCAGTCGGTCGAGCCGGCGTCGCCCGCGGCGGCAACCACGGACTGCCCCTGGGCGGCGGCCTGCTTCAGGATCAGGTTCAGCGTGTTCTCACGCCCGGAGTCGCGCTCCGCCTCGCACCGGCCCCAGCTGATCGAGACGACCTGTGCGCGGTTGTCGTTGACGATCCGCTGGTAGGTGTCGATGACGCCCTGGCCGTTGTTGACGCCCTGGTAGACCAGGATCGACGCACCCGGCGCGAGCGACGAGACGGTGTCCACGTCGAGCGCGGTCTCGCCGCCCTCGCCGTGGTCGACGTCCGGCGCCTTGGTGACGAAGCCGGGCATCGGGATGTTGGTCACGCTGGTCTTCGTACCGTTGCAGGACTGCCAGGCGGCGGCCGCGCGGGTGTCGTAGTTCTCCAGCGAGAGGATGGCGATCGTGGAGCCGGCGGCGCCGTCCGCGATGCCGTACACGTCGTAGGCCTGCGCCAGCGCCGCGGAGCTGTAGTAGTGCTGACCGTCCACCAGACCGGCGTTGCCGAGGATGGTCTTCCACTCGCTGCAGAGCTGCGGGTAGGCACCGATGTTGCGCGACTTCTCCGAGTCGATCGCCGGGCCCTTGATGGCGGCCTTGGACTTCACCACCGAGCGCGGCTTGTAGGTCGCGGTGGTGTCCAGGCCGACCACGCCGGCGATCTTGCCGGCCAGGTCGCCGCGGACGGCCGGGGCCTGGGTGTTGGCGTAGGCGGTGGTGCCGTCGGACAGCTTGTATCCGGCGAAGTCGGTGTTGAACGCCTTCTTCGCCTCGGCGACGGTCGCCTTGACCGGGATGGTCAGGCCGTTGGCGCCGATCTCGCCCGGGTGCAGGCCGGCCTCGGTGAGGGCCGCGCGGACGCTCGCCACGGTGGCCGGGTCGGCGCCGAAGCGCTTGCCGAACTCGCCGGTGCCCAGGTAGTGCTTGTACAGCGGGGAGCCGGGGGTGGAGACGGCGTTGACGAACGTGGTCAGCGCGGTCTGGTCCTTCGGCTGCAGGGTGATGCTGAGGTCGAGCTCGGTGCCGTCGGCCGGGGCCGCCGTCTTGACGGCGCCCTTCGGCACGACGGGGGCAGAACCGATGCGCTTGGGCGCGAGGGACTCCGCCTGGGCGGTCGCGAGGACGGGCAGGCCGGCCCCGGAGACCAGGGCGGCCGTGGCGACGGCAAGGGTGGTCGCACGTCCTGCCGCCCGCATTCGCGTCCTGGTCGGACCCGATGGGTCGAGCATCCGCGTTCTCCTTGGGATGACAATGCAGCGGATATGAGCGGAATTCCGGACAGAACGTCGTTTCCACGATCGAAAGACAAGAGGCCGGCGCGCCGCGTCAGCAGCGGTCTTCCGGCTGAAACCCCCACGTACAACCCCCCGTGGGGACGCCCGAGTTGGCACCATCGACGCCAAACGGACATTTCAATCGAACTGTCGGACGGAAATTCCGCTGCATGTTCTACCAGTCGGCGCCGACACGAACCGTTCGGGGGCACCTGCTGTTATCAGGCAGAGACATTGTCGGAGCGCGGACATCCCGGAATTCGCCCGAACTCCCCCCAAATCCGCCCCACCGCACGGCGGAGTCGGACAACGAGAAAGCCCCGCAGATCCGAAGATCTGCGGGGCTTCGCTGTGCGCGAGGGGGGAGTTGAACCCCCACGCCCTTTCGGGCACTGGAACCTGAATCCAGCGCGTCTGCCTATTCCGCCACCCGCGCATGGGTGCTGTCGTAAGATGCTTGCCGCTCTTCCGACCTGTCGAGAACCTTACCGTATCTCTCCGGGTCTTCCGTCCGGCTCCCTCTCGGGCGCCCCTTCCGACGTGGAAAACATTAGCACGGCCTGCGGGCTACCTCCGAATCCGTTTCCCCGCCACCCGTGCAGCCGCCCCCCTGCGGGGCGGACGAACGGGTGACCGAGGGATGAGGATGGGCTCGTGCGGGTACCCCCCGCTTGCCGCGCGGCCCGTTCCGCGACGGCGTCCGCACCGGGCCCACCGTCCGATCCGGCACCCGCCGGGCAGGTGGCGGGGGGTGTGCCCGGTCTCACGCCCCGGGACCACGTTCCCGGGGAACCGTACGGATGGGCCCGACGTGGATACGATCAGTACGGAAAACCGCAACCCGGCCCGCGAGCGCGGCCCGGCCGACGCCCTGGAAGGGGGTGCCCCGTGGGAGTCCTGAAGAAGTTCGAGCAGCGGCTCGAGGGTCTCGTGAACGGCACCTTCGCCAAGGTGTTCAAGTCCGAGGTCCAACCGGTAGAGATCGCCGGCGCGCTGCAGCGCGAGTGCGACAACAACGCCACCATCTGGAACCGCGACCGCACGGTGGTCCCGAACGACTTCATCGTCGAGCTCAGCCCGCACGACTACGAGCGGCTCAGCCCGTACGCGGGCCAGCTCGGCAACGAGCTCGCCAACATGGTCCGCGAGTACGCCGAGGCGCAGCGCTACAGCTTCATGGGCCCGCTCCAGGTGTCGCTGGAGAAGGCCGACGAGCTGGACACCGGCCTGTACCGGGTGCGCAGCCGCACCCTCGCCGGCGAGGAGCCCGCGCAGCACCAGCCGCAGCCGCCGGCCGCCCCGGGCGGTTACGAGCGGCGTCCGACCCCGCCCGCGCCCGGCGCACCGTGGCAGCAGGGCGCGGCGCCGTACGGTGCGCCGCCGCCGCCCGCCGCGCCCCCGCCGGTGCCGCAGGGCCCGCCCGCGGCCGGCGGCAACGTCCGCCCCTTCCCGGGCGCCGGCCACAGCGGTGCGAACACCCGCCGCTGGGTGGAGGTCAACGGGACCCGGCACCAGATCACGGGCAACGCGTGCGTGCTCGGCCGCTCGACCGAGGCGGACATCCGGATCGACGACCCCGGCGTCTCCCGCAAGCACGCGGAGATCCGGCCGGGGACGCCGGCGATGGTGCTCGACCTCGGGTCCACCAACGGCATCGTGGTGGACGGGCAGCACACCCAGCGCGCTACGCTCCGCGACGGCTCCCGAATCGTCCTCGGGTCCACCACCATCGTCTACCGACAGGTCGAAGGGTAGAGCGGGCCACTCATGTCAGAACTGACCCTGACGGTCATGCGGCTGGGCTTCCTCGCCGTGCTGTGGCTGTTTGTCATCGTCGCGGTCCAGGTCATCCGCAGCGACCTGTTCGGGACGAAGGTGAACCCGCGCACGTCGCGGCGCACCGCCCCGACCGCAGCCGCGTCCACCGGCCGTCCCCCCCAGCAGGGCGGGGCCGGCGCCCCGCCGCAGCCGCGCCAGCGCCGCGGTGCGCCCACCCACCTGGTGGTCGTGCAGGGCTCGCTCGCCGGCACCACCGTCGCCCTGCAGGGGCAGACGATCACGCTGGGCCGGGCCCACGACTCCACGATCGTGCTGGACGACGACTACGCCTCGTCCCGCCATGCCAGGATCTTCCCGGATCAGACTGGGCAGTGGACGGTCGAGGATCTAGGCTCCACCAACGGCACCTATCTGGACCGGCAGCGGCTCACTGCACCGATGCCGCTCCAGCCCGGAATGCCGATCCGTATCGGCCGGACCGTCATCGAACTGCGGAAGTAGCGGCGCATGAGGGACACCACCCCGTCCAAGACCAGCCGGGAGCGCGGCCGCCGCGCTGCCGCTGCCGTGCGCGCCCGCGGCATGGTCGCCACCGCTCGGGCCCGGAAGGGGGCGGCGACCGCATGAGCCTGGTGCTGCGCTTCGCCGCCGGCTCCCACAAGGGCCTGATCCGGGAGGGGAACGAGGACTCCGGCTACGCCGGTCCGCGGCTGCTCGCCGTCGCCGACGGCATGGGCGGTGCGGCGGCCGGCGAGGTCGCGTCCTCGGAGGTGCTCGGTTCGATCGTCCGGCTGGACGAGGACATCCCCGGCGCCGACCTGCTGACCCTGCTCGGCGACGCCGTGCAGGGCGCCAACGACCGGCTGCGGCAGATGGTCGAGGAGGACCCGCAGCTCGAGGGCATGGGCTGCACCCTGACCGCGATGCTGTGGACGGGCCAGCGGATGGGCCTGGTGCACATCGGCGACTCCCGGGCGTACCTGCTGCGGGACGGCTCGCTGACCCAGATCACCCAGGACCACACGTGGGTCCAGCGGCTGGTCGACGAGGGCCGGATCACGCCCGAGGAGGCGGAGACCCACCCCCAGCGCTCGCTGCTGATGCGGGCGCTCGACGGCCGCGGCCAGGTCGAGCCGGACCTCTCGATCCGCGAGGTGCGGGCCGGCGACCGCTACCTGATCTGCTCGGACGGCCTGTCCGGCCCGGTCAGCCACCAGACCCTGGAGGACACGCTCGGGAGCTACTACGCCCCGGAGCAGACCGTCCAGGAGCTGATCCAGCTGGCGCTGCGCGGCGGCGGCCCGGACAACATCACCTGCATCGTGGCGGACGTCATCGACGTGGGCGCCACCGACACGCTCAGCGGCCGGCTCGCGGACATCCCCGTGGTGGTCGGCGCGGTCGCCGAGGCGCAGCCGCACCACGGCGACCACAACCTGCTGAACACCCCGGCGGGCCGTGCGGCGGGCCTCGGCCGCCCGCAGGCGCCGCAGGGCGCCTTCGGTCCGGCCAACGGCTACGACCCGGCCGGCTTCGGCCCGGCCGAGGGCTACGACGACGAGTACGGCGCGCAGCAGGGCTACGGCGCGGAGGCGCAGCCGTACGACGGGTACGACGAGGAGCGGCCGTCCCGGCGCCGCCGCAAGGGCAGGAAGCTGAAGGTCTCGCTGGCGGTGCTGGCGGTCCTCGGCCTGCTGGGCGGCGGCGGGTACGTGGGCTGGCGGTGGACGCAGGACCAGTACTACGTCGGCGCGGACGGCGACGGGGTGGCGGTCTACCGCGGGCTGAACCAGTCGCTGGCCGGCCTGAGCCTGTCCTCGGTGTACGAGCCGCACGCCGACATCGAACTCAAGTTCCTGCCGACCTACCAGCGGACGCAGGTGACGAAGACCATCCAGGCCAAGAGCCTGGCGGACGCGCGCGAGCAGGTCCGTACCCTGGGGACCCAGGCGGCGGTCTGCAAGAAGGTCGCGCAGGGCGCCAAGCCCGCCGAGGGCGGCACCCCGCAGCCCGGGGCGAGCCCGAGCCCCAGTCCGTCCGCCTCCCCGTCCGTGTCCGGCACCGCGCTGACCACGGCCGGGTTCAAGTCCGAGACGGCCGCCCCGGGGGCGAGCCCGAGCCCCAGCCCGAGCACCGACACCCTGAGCACCGGCAATCCCGGCACCACGCCCGAACTGACCGAGCAGGAGAAGCAGCTGGCAAGCTCCTGCCCGACGACCCCCTAGCACCAACCCCGCCAGGGGCCTCAGCCGTCGGGGAGCGGCCTACACGTGAGCACCTTTGACCTGAGCAACAACGCCACCGAGCGCCGCGGCCTGCGGCGGGGCAACACCACGATCACCCCGCAGAACGCGCCGAACCGCCGCAACACCGAGCTCGCCATGCTCGGCTTCGCGGTGGTGCTGCCGATGTTCGCCTACGCCAACGTCGGCCTCGCCATGGACGGCTCGCTGCCGACCGGCATGCTGGCGTACGGCCTCGGCATGGGCACCCTGGCGCTGGTCGCGCACCTGCTGATGCGCCGCTTCGCGCCTTATGCGGACCCGCTGCTGCTGCCGCTGGCGACCCTGCTCAACGGGCTCGGCCTGGTGATGATCTGGCGGCTGGACAAGGCCGGCAAGCTGCTGGCCAGCAACTTCCCGGCGGCCGCGAACCAGCTGATGTGGTCGGGCCTGGGCATCGCGTTCTTCATCGGCGTCATGGTGCTGCTGAAGGACCACCGCATCCTGCAGCGGTACACGTACATCTCGATGGCGGTGGCCCTGGTGCTGCTCGCCGCGCCGGCGTTCTTCCCGGCCCGGGCGGGCGACTTCGGCGCCAAGATCTGGATCCACATCGGCAGCTTCTCGATCCAGCCCGGCGAGTTCGCCAAGATCATCCTGACGGTGTTCTTCGCCGGCTACCTGATGGTCAAGCGGGACGCCCTGGCGCTGGCCAGCCGCCGCTTCATGGGCCTGTACCTGCCGCGCGGCCGCGACCTCGGCCCGATCATCGTGGTCTGGCTGCTGTCGATCCTCATCCTGGTGTTCGAGACCGACCTCGGCTCCTCGTTCCTGTTCTTCGGCCTGTTCGTGGTGATGCTGTACGTCGCCACCGAGCGCACCAGCTGGATCCTCTTCGGCCTGGTGATGTCCTTCGGCGGCGCGGCCGTGGTCGCCTCCGTCGAGTCGCACGTGCAGACCCGCATCAACTCCTGGCTCGACCCGATGGCGGCCTTCGCCGACCCGCCGCCGCCCGGCACCTCCGAGCAGATCGGCCAGACCCTGATGGCCTTCGGCTCCGGCGGCGTCACCGGCACCGGCCTCGGCCAGGGCCGGTCCTGGCTGATCCAGTTCGCCGCGAAGAGCGACTTCATCCTCGGCTCGTTCGGCGAGGAGCTCGGCCTCACCGGCATGATGGCGATCTTCCTGCTGTACGGCCTGATCGTGCAGCGCGGCCTGCGCACCGCGGTCGCCGCCCGCGACCCCTTCGGCAAGCTGCTGGCGGTGGGCCTGTCCTCCGCCTTCGCACTGCAGGTGTTCGTGGTCGCCGGTGGTGTGACCGGCCTCATCCCGCTGACCGGTATGACGATGCCCTTCCTCGCCCAGGGCGGTTCCTCGGTGGTGGCGAACTGGGGCCTGATCGCCATCCTGCTCAAGATCAGCGACAGCGCGCGCCGCCCGGCCGCCGACCCGGAGCCGGCCACCGCCCCGGCTGCGGCCTGAAAGGGATCGACACGTGAACAAGCCCATCCGCCGGGTCGCGGTCTTCTGCCTGATCCTGATCCTCGCCCTGATGGTGCGCACCAACTGGGTGCAGGGCGTCCAGGCGCACGCCTGGGCCACCAACAAGAACAACGACCGGAACAAGTACGACCGCTACGCCTACCCGCGCGGCAACATCATCGTGGGCGGCCAGCCGGTCACCAACTCCGACTTCGTCAACGGCCTGCGCTACAAGTACAAGCGCAGCTGGATCGACGGCGCGATGTACGCCCCGGTCACCGGCTACTCCTCGCAGTCCTTCGGGACGAGCCAGCTGGAGTCGCTGGAGGACGGCATCCTGGCCGGCACCGATTCCCGGCTGTTCTTCCGCAACACCCTCGACATGCTGACCGGTGACGACAAGAAGGGCGGCGACGTCGTCACCACGATCGACGCCAAGGCCCAGAAGGCGGCGTTCGAGGGGCTCGGCAACAAGAAGGGCGCGGCGGTCGCGATCGACCCGCGCACCGGCGCGATCCTGGCGCTGGTCTCCACCCCGTCCTACGACCCGGGCACCTTCTCCGGCAGCTCGGCGGCGGACGCCAAGGCCTGGACCGACCTCAACGCGGACCCGAACAAGCCGATGCTGAACCGGGCGCTGCGCGAGACGTACCCCCCGGGTTCGACCTTCAAGCTGGTCACCGCGGCCGCCGCGTTCGAGGACGGGAAGTTCCAGAAGCCCGAGGACGTGACCGACACCCCGGAGCAGTACTTCCTGCCGGGCACCAAGACCGAGCTGAAGAACGCCAGCAAGACCGAGCCCTGCGCGAACGCCACCCTGCTGACCGCGATGGACTACTCCTGCAACACCGTCTTCGGCAAGATCGGCGCCGAGCTCACCGGGCAGAAGCTGCGCGCGCAGGCCGAGAAGTTCGGCTTCAACAACAACAAGGTCGAGGTCCCGATCCGGGCCACCACCAGCGTCTTCCCGACGAACTCCTCCCCCGACGGCACCGCGATGGACGCCATCGGCCAGCACGACACCCGGGCCACCCCGCTGCAGATGGCCATGGTCGCCGCGGCGATCGCCAACAACGGCACCCTGATGGAGCCGTACCTGGTCGACCAGGAGCGCTCCAGCACCCTCGCGGTGGTCTCCAAGCACTCCGAGAAGGTGATGAGCCAGGCGGTCTCGGCCGGCACGGCGCAGAAGCTCCAGCAGCTGATGGAGTCGGTGGTGCAGAACGGCACCGGCACCAAGGCGAAGATCGACGGGGTCACGGTCGGCGGCAAGACCGGCACCGCGCAGCACGGCCAGGACAACAGCGGCCTGCCGTTCGCGTGGTTCATGTCCTACGCGAAGGGCGCCGACGGCAAGCAGGTCGCGGTGGCGGTCGTGGTCGAGAACGGCAGCAACGACCGCAGCGAGATCAGCGGCGGTTCGATCGCCGCGCCGATCGCGAAGAGCATCATGCAGGCGGTGGTCCAGGGCAAGTAGCACGGGGGCCGGGCACCGACCTGAGGGAATCGTCACAGCGGGACCGTTCCGATGCATACCGGTCTGGTCTCAGCTGGCAGGCTGTTCGGGTTGCCGTGGGTTCGCCCGGTAGCGTATCCGCCAGCAGCGGGTCTACCCACTGCCAAGCCGTGGCTCCGGCCGCGGGGTCGGCGCCACAGAACCGCTGGGGCGGCGGCAAGCGTCCAACAGTGCGTGCGGGGACACCTACGTCACATCCTCACCGGCCGGTGAGGGAGAGGGTCGGAACTATGGAAGAGCCTCGTCGCCTCGGCGGCAGGTACGAGCTCGGCGGCGTCCTCGGACGCGGCGGCATGGCCGAGGTCTACCTGGCCCATGACACCCGGCTCGGCCGCACGGTCGCCGTGAAGACCCTCCGCGCGGACATGGCCCGCGACCCCTCGTTCCAGGCGCGCTTCCGCCGCGAGGCCCAGTCCGCGGCCTCGCTGAACCACCCCGCCATCGTCGCCGTGTACGACACCGGCGAGGACTACATCGACAACATCTCCATCCCGTACATCGTGATGGAGTACGTCGAGGGCTCGACCCTTCGCGAGCTGCTGCACTCCGGCCGCCGCCTCCTGCCGGAGCGCGCGCTGGAGATGACCATCGGCATCCTGCAGGCGCTGGAGTACTCGCACCGCGCGGGCATCGTCCACCGCGACATCAAGCCCGCCAACGTCATGCTGACCCGGCAGGGCAACGTCAAGGTCATGGACTTCGGCATCGCCCGGGCCATGGGCGACGCCGGCATGACGATGACCCAGACCTCGGCCGTCATCGGCACCGCCCAGTACCTCTCCCCCGAGCAGGCCAAGGGCGAGACCGTCGACGCCCGCTCCGACCTGTACTCCACCGGCTGCCTGCTCTACGAGCTGCTGACCGTGCGTCCGCCGTTCGTCGGCGACTCGCCGGTGGCGGTGGCGTACCAGCACGTCCGGGAGGAGGCGCAGCCGCCGTCCGCCTTCGACCCCGAGGTCCGCCCCGAGGTCGACGCGATCGTGCTCAAGGCCCTCGCCAAGGAGCGCGACTACCGGTACCAGAGCGCCGACGAGATGCGCGACGACATCGAGCGCTTCCTCGACGGCCTCCCGGTGGCCGCGGCCCAGCAGGCCGCCGCGTACGGCATGGGCGGCGCCGGCTACGGCTACGACCAGGGCGGCGCCCCGCAGTACGACCCGTACGGCCAGACCAACCTGCTGCCGCAGCAGGGCGCGGCCGGCCCGACCACCATGCTCCCGCCGGTCAGCTCCCCGCAGTCGGGCTACGGCTACCCGCCCCAGGCGCACGACGACGGCTACGGCGGCGGCCAGGGCGGCGGCTACGACGACGAGGACGGCTACGGGCGCAGCAGCCGCCGGCAGAGCCAGCAGAAGAAGAACAACACCTCCTGGATCGTGCTGGCCGTCGCGGCGGTACTGGTCCTGGTCGGTGCGTTCTTCGTCGTGCAGGCGATGCTGAACAGCGGTGGCGGCGGCGGCAAGACGACCGCACCGAACCTGGTCGGCCTGAGCCTCGCCGACGCGCAGACCAAGGCCAAGGCGCAGAACGACAAGCTGCTGGTGCAGGCCGGCGACCCGATCGCCTGCCCGGACGCGAAGATCCAGAAGGATCAGGTCTGCACCCAGGAGCCGGTCGCCAACTCCCAGATCGACGTGAGCACCCCGATCAAGGTGCACCTGTCCTCCGGCCCCGTGGAGACGGACATCCCGGACGTCACCGGCCAGTCGGTGGACGCGGCGACCACGACGCTGCAGGGCAAGGGCTTCACGGTCAAGACCGAGATCAAGAACGACGACTCGGTCGCCCAGGACAAGGTCATCTCGTACGACCCGAAGGGCAAGGCCGCGGCCGGCACCCAGATCACCCTGACCATCTCCGGCGGCGCCGACAAGGTCCCGGTGCCGAGCGTGGTCGGCCAGACCAAGGACGCGGCCAACCAGGCGATCACCGACGCCAACCTGCAGGTCAAGGTCAACACCCAGCCGGTGACCGACCCGGCGCAGGTGGACCTCGTCCTGAACCAGAGCCCCAAGAGCGGCCAGCTGAAGAAGGGCGCCACGGTCACCATCACGGTCGGCAAGCTGGCGGACAAGCCCTCCGTGCCGATCCTCGTGGGCAAGACCTACAAGCAGGCCTTCGCGCTGCTGACCCAGAAGGGCCTCCAGCCGCAGGTCATCTTCGGCCCGCAGGACGACAACGCCATCGTGCTGACCAGCGACCCGCCGTCCGGCACCCCGGTCGAGCCGGGCACGGTCATCCGCCTGACCACCAAGCCGGGTGACACGCCTCCGGGCAACTGACGACCGAACGCACCGGAGGGGCCGCGCACCGCCGGATCCGGTCCCGGCCCCGCACCGCCGTCTGATCGCCGAGCTCAACGGTCCGGTCCAGGC
>NZ_JBFAXX010000040.1:0-78988 GCF_040680995.1 Kitasatospora sp. NPDC051914 | reverse complement strand
AGCCCCGTGAGGGGTGGAGTTGACCGGTACTAATAGGCCGAGGGCTTGTCCTCAGTTGCTCGCGTCCACTGTGTTGGTTCTGAAACCACGAACAGGCCCTGTGCCGGTTGTTCGATGTGTTTCATAGTGTTTCGGTGGTCATAGCGCGAGGGAAACGCCCGGTCACATTCCGAACCCGGAAGCTAAGCCTCGTAGCGCCGATGGTACTGCAGGGGGGACCCTGTGGGAGAGTAGGATGCCGCCGAACAATCATTCAGAGAAGCCCCCTCCCCTTCGGGAGGGGGCTTCTCGCATTTCCGGACCCGAATCCGCCGGACCCGAATCTGCCGGACAAATCCGAGCCGGATCAGACCCTGGCCACCATGGCGTAGCGCTCGTCGCGCACCGGCCGGCCCCACAGCAGCTCGTCGCCGCTCAGCGGTGTGGTGCTGAGCTCGGTGACGTGCGGGCGGAGTGCAGCGGCGAGGTCCCGGGAGCGCACGCCGCCGGCCCAGGGGAGGGGCTGGGCGCCGGGTGCGTACGGGGAACTGTCGTCGTCGGCCTCGTGCCAGCGGCCCTCGATGAGCAGCAGGGTGCCGCCGGGGCGGAGGAGGGTGACCCAGTGGCGCAGTGCGGCGTGCGGGTCGGGGAGCGTCCACACCAGGTGCCGGGAGAGCAGGACGTCGTAACCGCCGGTGCGCTGCGGAGGATCGGTGGCGTCGGCGATGCGGAAGTCCGCGTCGAGGCCGGTGGCGGCGAGTTTGGCGCGGGCGTGCGCGATCATGCGCGGGGCGAGGTCGACCCCGGTGACGTGGTGGCCCTGCTGTGCGAGGAGCAGCGAGAGCGAGCCGGTGCCGCAGCCGACGTCGAGGACGTGGGCGGGTGGGTCCGGCAGCCAGTCGCGCAGGCGGGCGGCCCAGGCGGCGTGGATCGCCGGGTGGCGCAGGCCGTGGTCGGGCTCGTCGTCGAAGGTGGCGGCGGCCGCGTCCCAGAAGGCGGTGATCGGGGAGCGTGGGTCGGTCATCGGCCGAGTCTGACAGGGAGGACCGACATGCGGGTGCAGCCGCGCGAGGAAACCCCGGCTGCGGTCTACAGGGCGAGCTTGAAGCCGAGGTGGGAGGCGGTGAAACCGAGGCGCTCGTAGAAGCGGTGGGCGTCGGTGCGGGTGGCGTCCGAGGTGAGCTGGACGAGTTCGGCGCCGAGTTCCCGGGAGCGGTCGACGGCCCATTCGATCATGGTGGTGCCGAGACCGCTGCCGCGTTCGTCGGCGTGGATGCGGACGCCTTCGACGATGGTGCGGGTGGCGCCGCGGCGGGAGAGGCCGGGGACGACGGTGAGCTGCAGGGTGCCGACGGTGCGGCCGAGGCGTTCGGCGACGACCAGGTGCTGGTGGGGGTCGGCGGCGATGCGGGCGAAGGCCTCCTGGTAGGGGGTGGGGTCGTCCGGGGATTCGCGGGTGGCGCCGAGGGGGTCGTCGGCGAGCATGGCGACGATCGCGGGCAGGTCGGCGGCGGTCGCGGGCCGGATGGCGAGGTCGGTCATGGGGCGACCCTACGCCGGTCCGGCGGTCTGTCACCCGTGAGGGTGGCCGTGCGGCCGCCCACGGGGCCTTTCCGCCCCGCGGAACGGCGGTTTCACCAGTGGCGTGCCCGGCTGTCCGCGCGGGGAGGTACCGTGCGTGGCACAGCGGTCACCAGCATCGACGGCCACCCGCTTCCAGCGGTCACCGGCATCGAGCGTTCGCCAGCACCGGGAGGGGCCTCGTGGCCACGGACGGCCAGCAGGCCAAGCAGCAACAGCAGGGGCCTCCGCGGCAGCTCGCCCAGGTCGAGGGCGTGCTGGAGCGGATCACCTATGCGAATGAGGAGACCGGGTACACGGTGGCCCGGGTGGACACCGGGCGCGGGGGGAACGACCTGCTGACGGTGGTGGGGGCGCTGCTGGGGGCGCAGCCGGGCGAGTCGCTGCGGATGTTCGGGCGGTGGGGTTCGCATCCGCAGTACGGGCGGCAGTTCACGGTGGAGAACTACACGACGGTGCTGCCGGCGACGGTGCAGGGCATCCGGCGGTACCTGGGGTCGGGGCTGATCAAGGGGATCGGGCCGCGGTTCGCGGAGCGGATCGTGGATGCGTTCGGTGTGGACACGCTGGACGTGATCGAGCAGGAACCGGGCCGGCTGATCGAGGTGCCGGGGCTGGGGCCGAAGCGGACGAAGATGATCGCGGCGGCGTGGGAGGAGCAGAAGGCCATCAAGGAGGTGATGGTCTTCCTGCAGGGCGTGGGGGTGTCGACCTCGCTGGCGGTGCGGATCTACAAGAAGTACGGGGACTCCTCGATCGGGGTGGTGAAGAACGAGCCGTACCGGCTGGCGGCGGACGTGTGGGGGATCGGGTTCCTGACGGCGGACCGGATCGCGCAGGCGGTGGGGATTCCGCACGACTCGCCGGAGCGGGTGAAGGCGGGGCTGCAGTACGCGCTGTCGCAGAGCAGCGACCAGGGGCACTGCTACCTGCCGGAGGAGCGGCTGATCGCGGACGGGGTGAAGCTGCTGCAGGTGGACGTCGGGCTGGTGATCGACTGCCTGGCGGAGCTGGTGGCGGAGGAGGGGGTCGTCCGGGAGTCGGTGCCGGGGGAGGGCGGCCTGCCGGTGTCGGCGGTGTACCTGGTGCCGTTCCACCGGGCCGAGGTGTCGTTGTCGAACCAGTTGCTGCGGTTGTTGAACGCGGACGCGGACCGGATGCCGGGGTTCGCGGGGGTGGACTGGGAGGCGGCACTGGCCTGGTTGGCGCGCCGGACGGGGGCCGAACTGGCGCCGGAGCAGCGGGAGTCGGTGAAGCTGGCGCTGACCAGGAAGGTGGCGGTGCTGACGGGCGGCCCGGGGTGCGGCAAGTCGTTCACGGTGCGGTCGATCGTGACGCTGGCGCTGGCGAAGCGGGCGAAGGTGGTGCTGGCGGCGCCGACGGGGCGGGCGGCGAAGCGGTTGGCGGAGCTGACGGGAGCGGAGGCGTCGACGGTGCACCGGTTGCTGGAGCTGCGGCCGGGCGGGGAGGCGGCGTACGACCGGGACCGGCCGCTGGATGCGGACCTGGTGGTGGTGGACGAGGCGTCGATGCTGGACCTGATCCTGGCGAACAAGCTGGTGAAGGCGGTGGCGCCGGGGGCGCACCTGCTGTTCGTGGGGGACGTGGACCAGTTGCCGTCGGTGGGGGCGGGCGAGGTGCTGCGGGACATGCTGTCGGAGGGGAGTCCGGTCCCGTCGGTGCGGTTGACCCGGATCTTCCGGCAGGCGCAGCAGTCGGGGGTGGTGACCAATGCGCACCGGATCAACGAGGGTCTGCCGCCGGTGACGGAGGGGCTGCCGGACTTCTTCCTGTTCGCGGAGGAGGACGCGGAGCGGGCGGCGGGGCTGACGGTGGACGTGGTGGCGCGGCGGATTCCGCAGAGGTTCGGGCTGGATGCGCGGCGGGACGTCCAGGTGCTGGCGCCGATGCACCGGGGTCCTGCGGGGGCGGGGAACCTGAACACGCTGTTGCAGGCCGCGGTGACGCCGGCCCGGGAGGGGTTGGCGGAGCGGCGGTTCGGCGGGCGGACGTTCCGGGTGGGGGACAAGGTGACGCAGATCCGCAACAACTACGAGAAGGGGGCGAACGGTGTCTTCAACGGCACGGTGGGGGTGGTCACTTCGCTGAGTGTCGAGGAGCAGCGGCTGACGGTGCGGACGGACGAGGACGAGGAGGTGGGCTACGACTTCGACGAGCTCGACGAGTTGGCGCACGCGTATGCGGTGACCATTCACCGCTCGCAGGGGAGCGAGTACCCGGCGGTGGTGATTCCGGTCACTACATCGGCATGGTCGATGCTTCAGAGAAATCTGCTCTACACGGCCGTGACGAGGGCGAAGCGACTGGTTGTACTGGTGGGGTCACGGAGGGCGATCGGGCAGGCGGTCCGGGCCGTCAGCGCAGGTCGGAGGCACTCTGCGCTTGATCATCGGCTCGCGGTTGGATGATCCGGCGGGGGTGCGGTACGGTCCCGGGTTGTCTTGACGTGAAGAGATTTAAGGCGGAACCTGGTCTGGTGCCGATCTTGTCCGGTTCACACCGGCTTCGGCGACAGGTTTTGTATGGCGGGCCCCTTTTCGGCCCACCCCGGGTGCGCGGCTGTCCTCCGGATGGGGGATCGTAGGAACGTCAGGGCACTCGGATGAGAATTCATTTCGTCGGTGAGGAAGACGTGAGCGACAACTCGGTAGTACTGCGGTACCAGGACGGCGAGTACGAGTACCCCGTCGTCGAGAGCACTGCGGGCAACGCCGGCTTCGACATCTCGAAGCTGCTCCCGCAGACCGGCCTGGTCACCCTGGACAACGGCTTCGGCAACACCGCCGCCTACAAGTCCGCGATCACCTTCGTGGACGGCGACAACGGCATCCTGCGCTACCGCGGTTACCCGATCGAGCAGCTCGCGGAGCGCGGCAACTTCATCGAGACCGCGTACCTGCTGATCAACGGTGAGCTGCCCAAGGCCGAGGAGCTGTCGGCCTTCACCACCGAGATCACCCAGCACACCCTGCTGCACGAGGACGTCAAGCGCTTCTACCAGGGCTTCCCGCGGGACGCCCACCCGATGGCGATGCTGTCCTCGGTGGTCGGCGCGCTCTCCACCTTCTACCCGGAGAGCCACAACCCGTTCGACGCGGCCCAGCGCCACCTGTCCACGGTGCGCCTGCTGGCGAAGCTCCCGACGATCGCGGCCTACGCCTACAAGAAGGCCATGGGCCAGCCGTTCGTCTACCCGCGCAACGACCTGGGCTACGTCGAGAACTTCCTGCGGATGACGTTCGCCGTCCCCGCGGAGGACTACGAGCTCAACCCGGTCGTGGTGAACGCCCTGGACAAGCTGCTGATCCTGCACGCGGACCACGAGCAGAACTGCTCGACCTCCACGGTGCGCCTGGTCGGCTCCAGCCACGCCAACCTGTTCGCCTCGATCTCGGCGGGCATCTCGGCGCTGTGGGGCCCGCTGCACGGCGGCGCCAACCAGGCCGTGCTGGAGATGCTGGAGCAGATCCAGAAGGACGGCGGCGACGTCGACGCGTTCATCCGCAAGGTGAAGAACCGCGAGGACGGCGTCAAGCTGATGGGCTTCGGCCACCGCGTGTACAAGGCGTTCGACCCGCGCGCCGCGCAGGTCAAGCTCCTGGCGCACGAGGTGCTCGGCCAGCTCGGCAAGACCGACGAGCTGCTCGACATCGCGCTGAAGCTCGAGGAGCACGCGCTCAGCGACGACTTCTTCGTCTCGCGCAAGCTCTACCCGAACGTGGACTTCTACACGGGCCTGATCTACCGCGCCATGGGCTTCCCGACCAGCATGTTCACCGTGCTGTTCGCGCTGGGCCGGCTGCCCGGCTGGATCGCCCACTGGCACGAGATGATCAACGACCCCACCAGCCGCATCGGCCGTCCGCGGCAGATCTACACCGGCACCGCGATCCGCGACTACGTGGAGCTCGGCGACCGCTGACCCGGTTCGTGCGAAGGGCCCGGCCGCTCCCTCGGGAGTGCCGGGCCCTTCGGCGTGCCTGCGGCGGGCACCGCGGCCCGCAGGGAAGTCCCGGCGCACGGCACCCGGGTGCGACCGTGCCAGGAACGGCCGCTCAAAGCGTCCCTGACCCTCGCACCCCGGCGCCGTGCGCTGTGCCGCCGAAACCCTCGGCGGCCGTACCGGGGCCCGCCGGAGCCCCGTTCGCGGCAGCCACCGGTGCGGAGGCGTGAAGCCGTTCGCCACACCGCCGCGGGCCGGAGGAAACAGCCGCAGTACACACGGTATGACGTATCCGGGGTCCGGGAGTTACGTTCCGGGAGTGTGAGTTGCCTCTCTCCACGCTCCGTGTGCGCGCGGTGCCTGGCCCGGCCGCGCGGTCCGTCCCCTTATCACACGCTTTCCGGCGCGCTGCGTCACCCTCCCCGCAGTCTTCGCAACCCAGCGTGATAGGAATCGAGCTATTCCGGTACGGACCGTCCGCACGCTGTGCGGCGCGGCGTCGGGGCAGGGAGGGAGTGCGCAGATGACCAGGAACGTCGTCGTCACCGGTGGCGGCACCGGCATCGGGTACGAGGTGGCCCGCCGGTTCGCCGATGCGGGGGAGCGCGTCGTGATCGTCGGGCGCCGGCGCGCGGTGCTGGAGCAGGCGGCCGCCGAGCTCGGCGACAACGTCACGCCGCTGGTCTGCGACCTCGCCGACCCGGACGCCGTGGAGCACGCCCTGGCCGCCCTGCCCGGCACCGTGGACGTCCTGGTCAACAACGCGGGCAGCCGGGAGACGGTGATCGGCGCCGGCCCGCACGCCGTCCTCGCCCGCTGGCGCGGCGACTTCGAGCGCAACGTGCTCACCGTGGTGCTGCTCACCGAGTCCATCAGGGAACGGCTGACGCCGGGCTCCGGCCGGGTCGTGACGGTCAGCTCCATCGCCGCCCTGCGCGGCGCCGGCTCGTACGGGGCGGCGAAGGCCTCGCTGCACGCGTGGAACCACTTCCTGGCAGCCCAGCTCGGCCCGTCCGGGATCACCGCGAACATCGTGGCGCCGGGCACCGTGTCGGGCACCGAGTTCTTCGGCCCGCGGCTGGACGAGGCCGAGGTCTCCCGCCGGGCCGCCCGCACCCTGCTCGGCCGGATCGGCGAGCCCGGCGAGGTCGCCGCGGCCGTCTACTTCCTGGCCTCCCCGGAGGCCGGCTTCATCACCGGCGAGATCCTGCACTGCAACGGCGGCGAGCTGCTCGGCCGGTGAGCCCGCACGTGCGGCGGCCCCGGGCGGATGCCGCCCGGGGCCGTCGGCCTTCGAGGCCGCGGTGCCTCAGGACGCGTCGAAGCGGCGCAGCCGCAGGCTGTTGGTGACCACGAAGACCGAGGAGAAGGCCATGGTGGCGGCCGCCACCACCGGGTTGAGCAGCCCGGCCGCGGCCAGCGGGATCGCCGCCACGTTGTAGGCGAAGGCCCAGAACAGGTTGCCCTTGATGGTGGCCAGGGTGCGGCGGGAGAGGCGGATGGCGTCGCCCGCGGTGCGCAGGTCGCCGCGGACGAGGGTGAGGTCGCCCGCCTCGATGGCGGCGTCGGTGCCGGTGCCCATGGCGAGGCCGAGGTCGGCCTGGGCGAGTGCGGCGGCGTCGTTGACCCCGTCGCCGACCATCGCGACCGAGCGGCCCTCGGCCTGCAGCCGGCGCACGGTGGCGACCTTGTCCTCGGGCAGCACCTCGGCGAGGACGTCCTCGGCGGGGATGCCGACCTCGGCGGCGACCGCCTCGGCGACGGCCCGGTTGTCGCCGGTGAGCAGCACCGGGCGCAGGCCGAGCGCGCGCAGGTCGGCGACGGCGGCGGCGCTGGTCGGCTTCACCGTGTCGGCGATCTCCAGGACGGCCCGGGCGGAGCCGTCCCAGCCGACCGCGACGGCGGTGCGCCCGGCCCGCTCGGCCGTGGTGCGGGCGGCGGCGAGCTCCGATGGCAGCGGCATGGCGCGGGCGGTGAGCAGCGCCTCGCGGCCGGCGGTCACGGCGCGGCCCTCGACGGTGCCCTGCACACCGAGGCCGGGCACGTTGGCGAAGCCGTCGACGGCGGGCAGCGGGCCGGTGCGCTCGGCCGCGGCGGCGGCGACCGCCGCGGCGACCGGGTGCTCGGAGGCGTGCTCCAGGGCGCCGGCCAGGCGCAGCACCTCGTGCTCGTCGGTGCCGTCGGCGGTGTGCACGGCGACCAGGGACATCCGGCCGGTGGTGACGGTGCCGGTCTTGTCGAGGACGATCGTGTCGACCCGGCGGGTGGTCTCCAGTACCTCGGGGCCCTTGATGAGGATGCCGAGTTGGGCGCCGCGGCCGGTGCCGACCATCAGTGCGGTGGGCGTGGCGAGGCCGAGGGCGCACGGGCAGGCGATGATCAGCACGGCGACGGCGGCGGTGAACGCCGCGGTGGGGCCGTTGCCGAGCAGCAGCCAGGCCACCAGGGTGGCCAGTGCGGTGAGGATGACCAGCGGGACGAAGACGGCGGAGATCCGGTCGGCGAGGCGCTGCGCGGCGGCCTTGCCGTTCTGGGCCTCCTCGACGAGCCTGGCCATCCGGGCGAGCTGGGTGTCGGCGCCGACCCGGGTGGCCTCGACGACCAGGCGGCCGCCGGCGTTGACGGTGGCTCCGGTGACGGTGTCGCCGACCGCGACCTCGACCGGTACGGACTCCCCGGTGAGCATCGAGGCGTCCACGGCGGACGCGCCCTCGACGACCGTGCCGTCGGTGGCGATCTTCTCGCCGGGGCGGACCACGAAGCGCATGCCGACGGCCAGCCGGCCGACCGGGATGCGCTCCTCGCGGCCGTCGCGGAGCACCGCGACGTCCTTCGCGCCGAGGTCCAGCAGGGCGTGCAGGGCGGCGCCCGCGCGCCGCTTGGAGCGGGCCTCCAGCCAGCGGCCGAGCAGGATCAGAGTGGTGACGGCGGCGGCGGTCTCCAGGTAGAGGGTGGCGGAGGCGTCGCCGGTGCCGACCGTCAGGGAGAAGCCGTGCCGCATGCCGGGCATGCCGGCGTCGCCGAGGAACAGTGCCCACACCGACCAGCCGAAGGCGGCGAGGGTGCCGAGCGAGATCAGGGTGTCCATGGTCGCGGCGCCGTGCCTGAGGTTCGTCCAGGCGGCGCGGTGGAACGGCGCTCCGCCGTACACCACGACCGGTCCGGTCAATGCGAACGCCAGCCACTGCCAGTTGTCGAACTGCAGGGCGGGGACCATCGACAGCAGGACCACCGGGACGGACAGCACCGCGCCGGCCAGCAGCCGGTCGCGCAGCGGGTCCGGCTCGCGGCCGGCGGCGGCCCCCTCCGGCCCCGCGGCGGACTCCGCGGCCGGCTCGGGGGCGGGCGGCGGGGGGAGCTCCGCGGTGTAGCCGGTGCGTTCGACGGTGGCGATCAGCTCGGCGACGTCGATGCCGGGAGCGAAGTCCACGCGCGCCTTCTCGGTCGCGAAGTTGACGCTCGCCTCGACGCCTTCCATCCGGTTGAGCTTCTTCTCGATCCGGGCGGCGCAGGAGGCGCACGTCATGCCGCCGATCGACAGTTCGACGCGCTGCTGGGCGGCGCCTGTGCCCTGCACGGTAGTGCTCATCTCAGCTGCTCCTCGGGCGACGGGTCGGGGCGCGGGGTTGCCGTGCCCCTGCGGCGGTCAGGCGGTGCGGCCGACGAGTTCGTAGCCGGCCTCGTCCACGGCGGCGCGGACCTGCTCGTCGTCGAGCGGGGCGGCGGAGGAGACCGTCACGGTGCCGGCCTTGGCGTCGGCGGCGACCCCGGTCACCCCGGGGATGCCGGACAGCTCGGAGTTCACCGACTTCTCGCAGTGGCCGCAGCTCATGCCGGTGACGGTGTAGGTGACGGTGCTGGACATGGGTGCCTCCGTGATCTCGCGGCGCGGCCTGCTGCGCGCGCTCATTCTCTGCCAACACCATACCCCCTGGGGGTATTCCGGGGGCGGGGGAGGCTGTGGCGTGCATCTCGGGCCCGGCGCGCGGCCCCGCGCCGTGCGGACAGAGGGTAGTCGCGCGGATGCGCAGCGACGGATGCGGCCCTCGGGCATGTCACCCCCTCGGCGGGCGGCGGTGTGGGCCGCGCCCCGGCGGGGTGTCCGATATGTTCGGCTATGTGTTCCGGATCAGCCGAGCCCAGCGCGCCGCCGCGCCCGACGCCACCGGGCTGGCCCCGGCCCGCCGCAGGTCCGCGATGCTCGCCACCGACCTGCAGGACCTCTCCTTCCGGCGCCGGGCCACCCCGGCGCTGCTCGCCATCCTGGTCATCTCACTGGTCGACTTCTTCACCGGACAGGACCGCTACCTGGCCCCGCTGATGGTGGTCGTGCCGTCCATCGCCTCACTGCTGCTGACCCCCGTCGAAGTTTTGATGGTCTGCGGCGTCGGCTTCCTCTCCCTGCTGTGGCTGAGCAACTACGACCAGGTCGCCACCTTCAACGACAGCCGCTTCCTGCTCGGTGCACTGCTCAGCTACGTCGCACTCACCGCGGTCAGCGCCTTCGTGGCCGAGCTGCGCATGCGCCGCGCCGCCGCCTTCGCCGCCGTCAGCTCCGTCGCCGAGGCCGCCCAGCGCGCCCTGCTGCGCCGCCCCGGACCGACCGTCGGGCCGCTGCGGCTGGCCGTGCGCTACGTCTCCGCAGCGGACGCCGCACGGATCGGCGGCGACCTCTACTCCGCCCTGGACACCCCGCACGGCACCCGGGTCCTGGTCGGCGACGTCCGCGGCAAGGGCCTGGGCGCCGTGCAGACCGCCGCCGTGGTGCTCGGCGCGTTCCGCGAGGCCGCGTACGACGAGGAACGGCTGGGCTCGGTCGCGGCGCGGATCGAGGCCAGCGTCGAACGGCACGTGCCGGACGGCGAGTTCACCACGGCGCTGTTCGCCGAGTTCCGCGAGCCCGGCTCGGTGGAGCTGATGCACTTCGGCCACGTGCCGCCGATCCGCGTCCACGCCGACGGCACCGCCGACGTCCTGGAGGCCGCCGAGCCCTGGGTGCCGCTCGGGCTCGGCCCGCTGGCCCCCGGCGAACCCGTCAGCATGCGGCGGCCGTTCGGGCCGGACGACGTCATGGTGCTGTGCACCGACGGGGTGGTCGAGGCCCGCCACCACCGCACCGGCGAGTTCTACCCGCTCGCCGAACGGGTCGGCCCGCTGGTACGCGGCGCCGCCCGCTCCGCCGCCGAACTGGAGTCCGCCGTCGGCCGCGTCTACGCCGACCTGCTCGTCCACACCGGCGGCGAACTCGGCGACGACGCCCTGCTGATGCTGGTCAGCCGTCCCGGCGAGCACCACCATCACCAGTAGGAACGGGTGTCCACTCGGGGTCCACCGTCTCGGCCAGGGTGGCGAAGAGCAGGGCGGTCGAGGCCGCTCCCGGGTCGAGGTGGCCGGCGCTGCGGGGGCCCAGGTAGGAGGCCCGGCCCTTGCGGGCCACCAGCGGCACGGTGGATCGCGCCCCCTGCTCGGCGGCCGCGGCGGCTGCCTGCGCCGCGGCCGGCAGTCCGTCGCCCGCCGCGGCCCGGAAGGCCTCCGCGGCCGGGACGAACGCATCCACCATGGTCTTGTCGCCCGGCTGCGCGCCGCCCAGCCCCTGCACCGCCGCCAGCGCCGCATCGAGCGCCCCGGCCACCTCCGCGGGCCCGGCCGCCGTCCCGCCGAGCGACTTGCCCGCGGCCCGCAGGGCGCTCCCGTACAGCGGTCCCGAGGCGCCGCCGACCGTCGAGATCAGGGTGCGGCCGGCCGTCGCCAGCAGCGCGCCGGGCGAATCCCCGGCCGCCCCGGCGTCCAGCGCGGCCAGTACGGCGGTGAAGCCGCGGCGCAGGTTGCTGCCGTGGTCCCCGTCGCCGATCGCGGCGTCCAGTGCGGTCAGTTCGGCCTCGTGCGCGGTGACGGCCGCGGCGAGTGCGCGGAGCCATGCCTCGGTGCGGGCGGTGTCCAGGACGGCGTCCACGGGCGTGAATCCTCTCGGCCGGTACGGGCACGGGCGGCCTCCGCCCGCGGGGCTTCAGGACCAGGTCAGGGCGGGGGTGGCGACCGGGGCGTCCCAGAGCTGCAGCAGCTCGGGGTCGGCCTTGGTGAGGGTCAGTGAGAAGCCCGCCATGTCCAGGCTGGTCACGTAGTTGCCGACCAGGCTGCGGGCGATCCGCACCCCGGCCGCGTCCAGCCGGGTCCGGACCTCGCCGAAGACCACGTACAGCTCCAGCAGCGGGGTCGCACCCATCCCGTTGACGAGGGCGATCACCTCGTCGCCGGAGGCGAGGTCGTGGTCGGCGAGGACGGTGTCGACCACCTCGGCGACCAGGTCGCGGGCCGGGCGCAGCGGCTCGCGGCGGCGGCCCGGTTCGCCGTGGATGCCGACGCCGACCTCGATCTCGTCCTCGGGCAGGTCGAAGCCGGGGCGGCCCGCGGCCGGCACGGTGGCGGCGGTCAGCGCGATCGCGAAGGAGCGGGACGCGGCGTTCACCCGCTCGCCGACGGCGGCGACCTCGGCCAGCGGTGCGCCGCGTTCGGCGAGGGCGCCGGTGGCCTTCTCCACGGCGACGGTCGCCCCGGTGCCGCGGCGGCCCGCCGTGAAGGTGGAGTCCTGCACGGCCACGTCGTCGTCGACCAGGACGGTCGCCACCTCGATGCCCTCCTCGGCGGCGAGTTCGGCGGCGAGCGAGAAGTTGAGGACGTCGCCCGTGTAGTTCTTCACGACGAACAGCACCCCGCCGCCGGTGTGCACGGCCCGGGCGGCGGCCAGCATCTGGTCGGGGACGGGCGAGGTGAAGACCTCGCCCGGGCAGGCGGCGTCCAGCATGCCGGGCCCGACGAAGCCGACGTGCAGCGGCTCGTGGCCGGAGCCGCCGCCGGAGACCAGCGCCACCTTGCCCGCCCCGGCCGGGGTCGCGCGGCGGACCACCCGGGCGGCGGCGTCCACCGCCAGCTCCGGATGCGCGGCGGCGACACCGGCGAGGGCGTCCGCCAGGACGGTCTCCGGGCTGTTGATCAGCTTCTTCACGCGGCACTCCCTCGGGCGCGGCTCTCCGCGCCCGACGTTACGCCGGACACCCCCGGGGACCGGGCGCTGCGACACGCCGGAGCCCCGTCCGGCCCCGCCGCGCCAGGGGCCGGCGCGAGCCGCTCCGGGGACGACCGGTGCCGGGCGGTGCCGTGGGTAGGGTGCGGGCATGGCTGCACCGGTGGGCGTCGTCCTGGTCTCGCACAGCCCGGCACTGGCCGCCGGACTGGCCGAACTGCTGGCCGAACTGGGGTCCGGCACCGTCCGGGTGGCGCTCGCCGCCGGCACCGCGGACGGCCGGCTCGGCACCAGCGACGAGAAGGTGGCGCGCGCCCTCGACGAGGCCGACGGGGGCGGCGGCGCAGCCGTCCTGGCCGACCTCGGCAGCGCCGTGATGACGGTGAAACTGGTCCTCGCGGAGCGGGCGGGCCGGGCCGTGCTGGCCGATGCGCCGTTCGTCGAGGGCGCCGTCGCCGCGGTGGTCACCGCCTCCACCGGGGCCGCGCTGGACGAGGTGGTGCGCGCCGCCGAGGAGGCCCGCGGCTTCCGCAAGCTCTGACCCGCGGGCGGTTGCTACTTGGCGTCGGCGTAGCAGTCGACCACCGCGGTGCTCATCGGGAAGCGCACCGGGGTGTCGCCGAAGACCAGCACCCTGGCCTCCTCGGCGGCCGCCGCCACCTCCCCGGCCACCCGGTCGGCGAGGTCGGCCGGGGCGTGCACCACCACCTCGTCGTGCTGGAAGAACACCAGGTGCGGCCGGTCGGCCCCGGAGGACAGCCCGGCCAGCCGGCGGCGCAGCGCGGCCAGCAGGGCGAGTGCCCAGTCGGCGGCGCTGGCCTGGATGACGAAGTTGCGGGTGAAGCGGCCGCGGGCGCGGGCCGAGCGGCCGCCGGCCTCGCCCGCCGTCTCCGGGGCCTCGGTCAGGTCGAGCCAGTCCGCGGACGGCGGCGGGCAGGTGCGGCCCAGCCGGGAGCGGACGATGCCGCCGTCCTCGCCGGTGCGCGCGGCGGCCTCCACATAGCCCATGGCGGCCGGGTAGCGCCGCCGCAGGGTGGCCAGCAGCGGGCCGATGTCGCCGCTGGTCTGCCCGTACATGGCGCCGAGCAGGCCGAGCTTGGCCTTGCCGCGGTCGCCGTGGAAGGCGGTCGCGGCGAGCGCCTCGTACAGGTCGCCCTCGGCGGCGGTGCGGGCCAGCCCGGCGTCCTGGGACAGCGCGGCGAGCACCCGCGGCTCCAGCTGCGCCGCGTCGGCGACGACCAGTGCCCAGCCCGGGTCGGCGACCACGGCGCGGCGCAGGATGCGCGGGATCTGCAGCGCCCCGCCGCCGCGCGTCGCCCAGCGGCCGGACACCACCCCGCCGACCACGTACTCCGGCCGGAAGCGGCCGCCGCGCGCCCAGGCGGCCTGCCATGCCCAGCCGTGCGCGGCGTGCAGCCGGGACAGCTCCTTGTAGCGGATCATCAGCTCGGCGGCCGGGTGGTCGACGCGGCGCAGCTCCCAGCTGCGGGTGGAGGACAGGTGGATGCCCTGCTCGGCGAAGGCCTTCAGCACCTGGCCGTGCGAGTCCGGGTTGAACGGGCGGCCGCCGAGCGACTGCTGCAGCTCGACGGAGAGCTCGGCCAGTCGGCGCGGCTGGGTGCCGGGGATCTGCGGGCGCGGGCCGAGCAGTTCGGTGAGCAGCAGGTCGTGCAGGTCGCTGCGCCAGGGCAGGCCGTCGCGGGCCATCTCGGCGGCGAGCAGGCCGCCGGCCGACTCGGCGGCCGCCAGCAGCCGGAAGCGGTGGCGTTCGGCGGGGTCCCCGATCGCCGCCGTCCGCCGCAACTGTTCGGCGTGGACGGCCACCACGGCCTCCAGCGGGTCGGCGCCGGGCGGCAGTTGCAGCCGGTCGGGGGCGAACAGGCCGTCCTGCTCGTCCTCGGCGGCGGCGCTCTCGGGGAGGTCGGTGGGCACCGGGAGCCCGCGCAGCCGGGCCCAGGCGGCGCCGAGCGAGCGGGGCTCGCCCCAGCGGCCCTCGTGGCCGAGCAGCAGCGGCTCGGTGAGCCGGAGGTCGTGGCTGCGGGCGAGCCGGACGGGCAGCAGCGGCGCGTACGCGCTGTCGGTGGAGGCGAACACCCAGCGCGGCTGACCGGCGGCCTCCACCTCGGCGATCGCCGCGGCGAGCGAGGGGGCGTGCTGCGGCGGGCCGAGCGGGCCGCCGTCGTCGGCGAGCGGCTGCAGGCGGCCGCCGGGGCCGTGCGGGTCGGGGACCAGGGCGTACCGGGGGGCCATCGGTGGCCTCCTCCCGTCTCTCGTCGGCGGGCAGCCGGGCAGGTGCTCGGGCGTGCGGCATGGGTACGGAGGGCCGGGCGGCCCCTGCTTCCGACCGTAGCGCGCACCACCGACAACGCCCGGCCGACGCGGGGCGGCACCGGTGCCCGCGACCGGTCGGCCCGGCTCTGTGGGCCCGCGCGGCGGGGTTCCGCCAGCGGGCGGAAGCCGCCTCCTGAGCCCGTAGGCAGTGGTGGTGACAGCGCGTAGGGTCGGCGGAATGAGCGACAACCCCTTCTACGGGACCAGCACCCTGGTCCACGAGCTGCCGCCCTTCGCCGAGATCCGCGAGGAGCACTACCTGCCGGCGTTCGAGCGGGGCATGGCGCTGCAGCTCGCCGAGATCGCCGCGATCGTGGCCGACCCGGAGCCGCCGACCTTCGACAACACGGTGGTGGCGCTGGAGCGTTCGGGTGCGCTGCTGCGCCGCGTCCGGCTGGCCTTCGAGAACCAGGGGGACTCCGACACCAGCCCCGGCCTGCAGGAGCTGGACGAGGTGATCAGCCCGCGGCTGGCCGGCCACCGGGACGCGATCCACCTGGACGCCGGGCTGTTCGCCCGGGTCGACGCCCTGTACCGCAGCCGCAAGAGCCTCGCCCTGGACGGCGAGTCGCTGCGGCTGCTGGAGCGCCACCACACCGCCTTCGTCCGCGCCGGCGCCGAACTGCCGGCCGCCGACCAGCAGCGGCTGCGCGAGATCAACGCCGAACTCGCCGCCGCGGCGACCGCCTTCCGCCGCAACCTGATGGAGGACACCCGGGCCCGCGCGATCGTCGTGGACGACGCCGGGCAGCTCGCCGGGCTGTCGCCGGACGCCGTCGCCGCCGCGGCCGAGAACGGCCGCGCCCTCGGCCGCCCCGGCTCGTACGTGCTCAGCCTGAAGAACTTCTCCAACCAGACCGAGCTCGCCCAGCTCGCCGACCGGTCGCTGCGCGAGCGCCTGCTCGCGGCCTCGCTCGGACGGGCCGCCGGGGCCAACGGGCCGCTGGCGATCACCATGGCCGCGCTGCGGGCCGAGCGCGCCGCCCTGCTCGGCCACCCCAGCCACGCCGCGTACGTGGTGGCGGACGAGACCGCGGGCAGCGTCGCCGCGGTGGACGCGATGCTCGGCCGCCTCGTCGGCCCCGCGGTCGCCAACGCCGAGCGCGAGGCCGCCGAACTGCTCGCCGCCGCCCGCGCGGACGGCCTCACCGAGCTCGCCGCCCACGACTGGGCGTACTACGCGGAGCGGGTGCGGCAGACCTCGTACCAGGTGGACGCGGCGGAGCTGCGCCCCTACCTGGAGCTCGAGCGGGTGCTGCACGACGGCGTGTTCTTCGCGGCGAACCTCGCCTACGGGGTGAGCTTCACCGAGCGGCCGGAGCTGGTGGCGTACCACCCGGACGCCCGGGTCTTCGAGGCGTTCGACGAGGACGGCACCTCGCTGGGCCTGTTCCTCGGCGACTTCTTCGCCCGCGACTCCAAGCGCGGCGGCGCCTGGATGAACGAACTGGTGCAGCAGTCGCACCTGCTGGGCAAGCGGCCGGTGGTGGTCAACAACCTCAACATCGCCAAGCCGGCGCCGGGCGAGCCCGCGCTGCTCACCTGGGACGAGGTGCGCACCCTCTTCCACGAGTTCGGGCACGCCCTGCACGGGCTGTTCTCCGACGTCCGGTACCCGCTCTTCTCGGGCACCGAAGTGCCGCGCGACTTCGTGGAGTTCCCCTCCCAGGTCAACGAGATGTGGATGACCCGGCCCGAGGTGCTGGCCAACTACGCCCGCCACCACGCCACCGGGGAGCCGCTGCCGGACGCCCTGGTGGAGCGGATGGCGGCCGCGGAGTCCTTCGGTGTCGGCTTCCGCACGGTCGAGTACCTGGGCGCGGCCGTGATCGACTGGGCCTGGCACACCCTGCCGGCGGGCCACGAGGTCGCGGACGCCGAGGAGTTCGAGGCGCAGGCGCTGGCCCGGGCCGGCCTGACGGTCGCGGCGGTGCCGCCGCGCTACCGGACGCCGTACTTCAGCCACGTCTTCGCGGGCGACTACAGCGCCGGGTACTACGCCTACATCTGGTCCGAGGTGCTGGACGCGGACACCGTCGAGTGGTTCGACGGCAACGGCCGCAGCGTCCGGGAGAGCGGCGAGGTGTTCCGGCGCGAGCTGCTCGCCCGCGGCGGCAGCCGCCCGGCGCTGGACTGCTTCCGCGCCGTGGTCGGCCGCGACCCGGAGATCGGTCCGCTGCTGGCCCGCCGCGGCCTGGTCTGACCGGCCGCGACGGGGAGCACCGCTCTCCGATCAGGGGGAGAGCACCACGGTGACGCGGGTGCCGGGGCGGACGGCGGGGTACACCAGCCGGACCGTCCCGGCCCGCTCGCCCTGCGGGCGGCGGACCTCCACCGCGGCTCCGGGTGCCTGCACCCGGAAGCCCTGCGGGAAGGCCGATGCGGGCACGGTGAGCAGGCTCGTCCCGCCGGGCCGCCCGGTGGTGAAGGTGAGCGTCCAGCGCCCGCCGCCGTGGGACTCGGCGACCGGCAGCCCGGCCAGCGCGGCGGCGTACGGGCCGAAGGCGGGCCCGTGCCCGGGGGCGGGCCGGCCGTCCGGGCCGAGCACGCAGTACCCGCCCTCGCCCCGGCACCAGTACCACATCGTCCAGCCCGCGGCGAAGCCCGCCATCGCGGCCGTCTGGCGTTCCACCAGCCGGGCGTTGCCGGGGGTGCGGGCGCTCGGCGGGCCCCACTCGCCGACCAGCACCGGCAGCCGGCCGGCCCGCGGGTAGGCGGTGATCGCGGCGGTGTAGCGCTCCACGAAGCCGCCGGACTCGTCCCAGTCCCGGCCGGCCTCCACGGCGGTGTCGTAGAAGTGCGGCGCGTAGCCGATCCGGTCCCGGCCGCGGCGCGGGTCGGCGAACTGCGGCAGCCGGGTCGGTACGCCCTGGCCGACCAGCACGGTCGGTTCGACGAACAGCCAGGAGCGGTCGTCGACCCGGCGGACGGCGGCGATCAGCCGGCGGTACATGTCGGCGAGCCGTCCCTGCTCCAGCTCGGCAGCGGCGGCGGCCAGCACGGCCGGGTCCAACGGGTCGCCGTCGATCGGCCCGAACGGCTCGTTGAACAGGTCGTAGCCCAACAGGGCGGGGTGGCCGCGCAGTTCGCGGGCGACGGTGGTGTACAGCGCGGTCTGGGCGGCGCGCAGGTCCGGGTCGTCGTACAGGTGGCGGAAGGCGGCCTGCACGGCGGGCTGGAAGTAGCCGGCGAACCAGTCGTCGGGGTCGGGCTCGAAGGGCAGGCCGTCGTCGCGGGTGGCCCAGCGGGGGACGCCGCGGTCGCCGCCGCCGAACGCCGGCCCGTACACGTCCTGGTGGAAGTCGACGACGGCGAGCAGGCCGTGCCGGGCGGCGGCGTCCAGCAGGCCGCGGACGCGGGCGAGTTCGGCGCGGTCGTAGCGGCCGGCGGCCGGTTCGAGCCGCGTCCAGGAGACGGCGATCCGCACCAGGGTGAAGCCCTGCGCGGCGACGGCGGCCAGGTCGGCGCCGGTGGCCTCGGCGTACTTGTCGAGGTTGAAGCCGCGCAGTTGCAGGGTGCGGCCGGCGCGGTCGGTGAACAGGGTGCGGCCGTCGGGGGTGGTGACAGTGCCGGCCGGGACACGGTCGACCGCGCCCCGGGCCGGCGCCGCGGGCGGCGCGGCGCCGAGCAGCGCGGCTGCGGCCAGGAGGAGTACTGCGGCGGTACGGAGGACGCGCACGGGACACCTCGCACGGGAGTCGGTGAGCGAGATGATGCGGCGTCAGAAGGGTCCGCGGCAAGAGGTGAGCAGTGCTCAGGTTTCCTCGGGGGCATCAGGCTCGGCCGCGGGCGGCGCCACCACCGGCGGCAGCGCGGCGGCCGCCGCCAGCCGGCCCCACAGCAGATCGGCCAGCGCCTGCACCATTCGCGGCCGCGGGCAGGGCTTCTGCTCCAGCCACCAGTCGCCGGCCGCCAGCACCATGCCGGTGATGGCCCGGCCCCAGGCCTCGGAGAGCAGCGGGGTGTCGGCGCCCAGGTCGACCTGGGTCTGCACGGCCCGGGTGATCTCCTCGGCGATCTGCCGCAGTGCCGGGGCCAGCGCGTTGCCGGCACCGGTCGGGTCGCCCGGTTCGGGGTGGGTGAGCAGCCGGTAGACCTGCGGCCGCGACTCGATGGCGGCCAGATAGGTGTCGATGACGTGCTCGACCTGGTCGCGGCGCTCCAGCGGCTCGCTGAGCGCCGCGCGGACGGCGGCCAGCAGGCCCGCGGTGTGGCGCTCCGTCAGGGCGCCGATCAGGCCGTTCCGGTCGCCGAAGTGCCGGTAGAGGATCGGCTTGGTGATGCCCGCTTCGGCCGCGATCGCGTTCATGCTGGCGCCGGGGCCCTCGCGCTGGACGACCCGGTCGGCGGCGTTGAGCAGTTGCTCCCGGCGGGGCTCGCCGGCCGGCGCTGCGGCGGGGGTCGACACGGTGCTGCGTCCTCCTCGGTCGGGCGTTGACATCGCTACCAATGAGTAGCAGACTCCCCTCGATGTTACCCGAGGTAACACCCTGCTGCGGCGCCGCCGCCACCCTTCCTTCCCTTGCGCACGCTCCTGCGGAGGCATTCCCGATGAGCACCTTCTCCCTGGATCCCGGCCCGGACCAGATCGCCGTCCGCGACTGGCTGCACGGCTTCGCCGCCGACGTGATCCGGCCCGCCGCCGCCGAGTGGGACGAGCGCGAGGAGACCCCCTGGCCGATCATCCAGGAGGCCGCGAAGGTCGGCATCTACTCGCTCGACTTCTACGCCCAGCAGTACTTCGACCCCTCCGGCGTCGGCATCCCGATCGCCATGGAGGAGCTCTTCTGGGGCGACGCCGGCATCGGCCTGTCCATCGTCGGCACCACGCTGGCCGCCGTCGCCGTGCTCGCCAACGGCACCGAGGAGCAGATCGGCACCTGGGCACCGCAGATGTTCGGCACCCCCGACGACGTCAAGGTCGCCGCCTTCTGCTCCTCCGAGCCCGACGCCGGCTCCGACGTCTCCGCGCTGCGCACCCGCGCCGTCTACGACGAGGCCAAGGACGAGTGGGTGCTGAACGGCACCAAGACCTGGGCCACCAACGGCGGCATCGCCGACGTCCACGTGGTCGTCGCCACCGTCGACCCGGCCCTCGGCGCCCGCGGCCAGGCCTCCTTCGTGGTGCCGCCGAACACCCCCGGCCTCTCCCAGGGGCAGAAGTTCAAGAAGCACGGCATCCGGGCCTCGCACACCGCCGAGGTCGTGATCGACGGCGTCCGGGTGCCCGGCCACTGCCTGCTCGGCGGCAAGGAGAAGCTGGACGAGCGGCTCGCCCGCGCCCGCGAGCGCGCCGCCGGCGGCGCCTCGGGTTCGGCCAAGGGCAAGAACGCCGCGATGGCCACCTTCGAGGCCTCCCGCCCCGCGGTCGGCGCCCAGGCCATCGGCATCGCCCGCGCCGCGTACGAGGTCGCGCTCGACTACGCGAAGACCCGGGTGCAGTTCGGCCGCCCGATCATCGACAACCAGGGCGTGGCCTTCCAGCTCGCCGACATGAAGACCCGGATCGACGCGGCCCGGCTGCTGGTCTGGCGGGCTTCCTGGATGGCCGCCACCAACAAGCCGTTCACCAGCGCCGAGGGCTCCATGTCCAAGCTGTACGCCGGCGAGACCGCGAAGTGGGTGACCTCGCAGGCCATGCAGATCCTGGGCGGCAACGGCTTCACCCGGGAGTACCCGGTGGAGCGGATGCACCGCGACAGCGCCATCTACACGATCTTCGAGGGCACCAGCGAGATCCAGCGGCTGGTCATCTCCCGGGCCATCTCCGGGATGCCGATCCGCTGACGCACGGCACGGCACGGCACGGCATTGCACAGCACCGGCGGCGCCGGGCCCCGGGCTCAGAACCGGGGCTCGCGCCGTTCCAGGAAGGCGGCCAGGCCCTCCCGGACGTCCGGCGCCTCACGGGACTTGCGCTCCCACGGCGCCACCGCCGCGGCCGCCTCCTGCGGCGGCACCGACAGCGCGTCCTTCACGGCGCCGATCGTCTGCGGCGAGCGCTTCGCCAGCAGGCCGGCGAACTCCCTGGCCCGCCCGTCCAGTTCGGTGGCCGGCAGCACCTCGTCCACCAGGCCGAACCGCTCCGCCCGCTCCGCGGTCACCAACTCGCCCGAGAACAGCAGGTACTTGGCCCGCGCCGGGCCCACCAGACCGGCCAGTCGCACGGTCGGCACCGACGGGTAGACCACGCCCAGCTTCGCCGGGGTGATGCCGAACCGCGCGTCGTGCGCGGCGAACCTCAGGTCGCAGGCGACCGCCAACTGGCAGCCCCCGCCCACGCAAGCGCCGTGCACCACGGCGATCGTCGGGTGCGGGAAGGCGGCCAGCGCCTCCTCCGCGGCCACGTTCTCCGCGTGGTAGGCATCGGCCCGCGCCGGATCGGCGTACACCTCGGACAGTTCGGCGATGTCCGCACCGGCGCAGAACGTCCGCGCTGCACCCGTCACCAGCAGCGCCCGGACACCCGGCTGCGCGGCGATCCGGTCCAGTACGCCCGGCAGGCCGCGCCACATCGCCAGCGTCATGGCGTTGCGCCGCTCCGGCCGGTCCAGGACGAGCGTGGCCACCGGACCGTCGAGCTCCGCGCGCAGCCCGGCCACGCCGGTCTCGAACACTTCGGCCATCACTGCCTCCGGGATGGGTGAGGGGTGCACCTCACCCTTCCACAGCGGCGTCCTCCCGGACCACGGCGGTGACTGTGATCTCCACCAACTGCCCGGTGTAGCCGAGGCAGGCCACCCCCAGCAGCGTCGAGGTGTGCGGCCCCTCCGCCAGGCCGGAGGCGTTGACGACGTCCCACACCTCGGAGAGCGGGCCGGGCTCGCCGGAGACCACGTACACCGTGCTGGCCACCACGTCCGCCAGGGTGCTGCCGACGTGCCGCAGCGCCTCCTCCAGATTGGCCAGGACCCGGCGGGTCTGCGCGACCCGGTCGCCCGGGCCCACCAGGGTGCCGTCCTTGTCCAGCGGCACGCCGCCGGCGAGGAACACCAGCCGGGTGCCCGGCTCCACCACCGCGGTGTGCGCGTAGCCGGGCGGCGGGAACAGGCTCGGGACGGTGCTGCGCTGGACCATGCGGAGGTCCTCCTCGGGAGGCTGCATCGGGGCGGCGTGGGGCGGCCCGCGGGCGTCCGGGGCCGACGTCCGATCATCCGTCGTGCGGCGGTGGGTGTCACCCGGATTTCGTACCGGCGGCCCCGCCCGTGCCCCCGTCCCCGCTGTCGGTGCTCCCGCCGGTCCGGGCCCGCCACTCGTGCGCGAGGACGGACCACACCTCGTAGTCCAGCCGGACGCCGTTGTACAGCTGGTGCTCGCGCATGGTGCCGTCCAGGTGCATGCCCATCCGCTGCGCCACCGCGCGGCTGCGGGCGTTGCCGGTGCTGTTCCACCACTCGACCCGGTGCAGGCCGCGCTCGAGGACCGCATAGTCGATCAGGTGCCGGACGGCGATGCTGACGAGGCCCCGTCCTTCACCGTTCTTTTCGGTCCACACACCGATTTCACACATCCCGGCCGCGGTGTCGAAGTGCACGAACATCACGCCGCCGACCAGTGTCCCGTCGAGCCAGATTCCGAAGATCCGCCCGCTGTCGGCGGCCTGCCGGTCGGCAAATCCCTGCAGCGTCGCACGGGCCGATTCGAGATCGGTGGATCGGGTGGCCCACGGTATCCACGGGTCGGTGTTGGCGCGGGCGCGCTCGATGTGCTCGAAGAATTCGGCGGCCTGCCAGGGCTCCAGCGGGCGGAGCTCGGCGTCCTCGGCGAGCGGTACGGCGTACACGGCGGGCGTCCCTCCGGTCGGTGCGGCGGCCGTCGGGCCGCCGCGGCGGTGCGTGCCGGGGTGCGGCACGCGGCCTGGGTACATAACAAACGTTTGGCAGGTACCCTAGCGCGCATGACCCCCGCCCGTGGAGACCACGACGCCCGCCGCCGAGACGTCTCCGAGGCGGTGTGGCGGGTCCTCGCGGCCCGCGGCTTCGGCGGCCTGACGCTGCGCGCCGTCGCCGCCGAGATGGGGGCCACCACCGGCCTGCTCACCCACTACTTCCCGAACAAGCGCGCCCTGGTGGCGCACGCGCTGGAGGTGCTGGACCGGCGGGCGGCCGAACGGCCCCGCCCGGCCGCCGAGCGCGCCGCCCCCGCCGGGGGGCTGGCCATGGTGCGGGCGCTGCTGCTGGACGTGCTGCCGCTGGACGCCGCGGGCGCCGCCGACAACCGGATCTGGGTTGGCTCCTGGGACGCCGCGCTCGCCGACGGGGAGCTCGCGGCCGATCACGCCGGGCGCTACCGGCGGTCGCGGGAGCGGCTCACGGAGTTCGTGGCGCAGGCGCAGCGGGCCGGCGAACTGCCCGCCGGGCGCGGGCCGGAGGAGGTCGCGGCGGCGCTGCAGGCGTTCGTCCTGGGGCTGGTGGTGCAGGCGCTGTTCGCGCCGGACGAGTTCCCGGCGGAGCGCCAGATCGCCCTGCTGGACGGTGCTCTCGCGGGGATCGCCGCGGACTGACGCCGGCGGGCGCGGGGCGGCGGCATCTGCGCCCGTGCGGTTCGTCGCCGGGGCCGGCGGCGGACCGGTCGGCCGACGGCGGCCGTGCCGTGGTGGCGCCCCCAGCAGGATTCGAACCTGCGACCTACCGCTTAGAAGGCGGGTGCTCTATCCGCTGAGCTATGGGGGCATGGCTGGGTCGGCCCGGAGGGCGCCGGCCTGGGTGGTGGCGGACCTGCGGGCGTTCGGACGGTGCCCGGGCCCGGGCTCCAGGGGTACGGCTGGTGGGCGGCACCCTGCCCCGTCCGGCACGGGATGCCCGGGACAGGATAAGGGTGTCCGCATCCTCCGTCGGACCTTCCGGCACCGCGTCGGGTGTGTCGGCCTTGGCGGAGCGGTCCGATAATCGCAGGTGGCGGCCGGACGTGCAGCGGTCTGACGGGATCTGGACCCGGACGTTGTGCAGTCGTTACGGGGCTGCCTCCCCACCTGTTATGGATTCGGCGTGTGAATCGGCCCGAAGTCCGCGCGGTGGGGGTCGGATTTGGGTTACTTCGGTTGGATGACCTGGACGGAAGCGGACTCCGGCCACCCGTTCGGGGCCCGACGGTGGGTGCGGACCGGCCGCAGCATTGTCATGACCTCGCGGTACGGCAGGTTCCCGGAGGCTCGAATTCCCATTGTGATTCACACTCCCGAGTGAGCGGAGTTCTCCACACCCCCCGGTTTTCCACAGGATTTGCATGTCCTCTTCCGGGCATTCCGGCGGTTCGGAACCATCGCGGTGCGAGCGATTCGGCTCGGCCATTTCCGCCCGGAGGGAGATTTTCCGTGAATGAGACCCTGGTGACGATCGTCGGCAATGTCGCCTCGACGGTCACCTATGCGCAGACGCCGGCCGGTGTCCCGGTCGCCAACTTCCGGATGGCCACGACCGAGCGGCGCTTCGACCGCGGCAGCGGCGACTGGGTCGACGGCGAGACGACCTGGGTGACGGTCGTCGCCTGGCGCTGGCTGGCGACGAACGTGGTGAGTTCGGTGAACAAGGGCGACCCGGTCGTGGTCAGCGGCCGGCTGCGGGTCAGGGAGTGGGGCGAGGAGGGTGCGCGCCGTACGGCGGTGGAGATCGACGCCCGCTCGGTGGGCCACGACCTGACCCGCGGCACCTCGGCGTTCCGATGGGCCGTCCGCGGACGGTCCGATCAGGAGAAGGGCGGTTCGGATGCGCCCGGTCCCGTCGGCCTCGGGCGGGCGGGCGATCCGGCCCCGGTCGGCGAGGCCGTACCGGACTGGATCGTCGCCGCGGTCGAGGCGCGGCGCGCTGCCGAGCGCGTGACTGCGGCCGGTGCGGGCGGAGTTGGCGCCGCGTCGGTGGGTGGCGACGGAGCGCCGGCCGCGGCCGCGGCCGGCCGACGGTCCGGGCCGGCCGGGTGACCCGACCGCCGCACGGCCGCCGGGCGCGGGCGCAGCACCGTTCCGGCGGTGGTGCGATGACGATCCGTGAGATCTGGTGAAACGTCAACCAAAACGATCCGTCTGCTCCTTGATAACGAAACGGCAACGGAACTGTCCTGGTTCCGTACAACTGCGGGAAGCGTCTCAACCCTCAATATGATGCGTCGGGTCCACACATGTGCAGCGGTGTCACAGGGGACACCGCTTTGCAGGGCGGGCTGCCATCGGCAGAGCCCGGCCCGGAGGGATCACTCATGTTCCACAGCCAGAAGCGGGCTGTCTCCCGCATAGGTACTGTCATGCTCGCGTCCGGCATTGCCGTGGCGAGCGGCCTGATCGCCGCCGGTGCGGCCTCCGCCGACAGCGGCGCGGGCATCATCGCGACGATTCAGCCGACCATGGTCAGCGGGTCCGTCGACACCGGCGGTGGCCACGTGATCCAGGGCGGTCTGTTCACGCTGAAGACGGATGACGGCAAGCTCATCCAGACGTACTGCATCGACATCGACCACGGTGTCAAGATCAAGGACGCGGTCAAGTACCAGGAGTCCAACTGGGCGTCCAGCTCGCTCGGCGCCCCGGGCAAGGCCGAGGCCGCCGGCAAGATCCGCTGGATCCTCGAGCACTCCTACCCGAAGCTCTCCCTCGACGCGGTGAAGGCCGCGGTCGGCATCAAGGGCGAGTTCACCAAGGAGGACGCGGCCGCCGGCACCCAGGCCGCGATCTGGCGCTACTCGGACAACAAGACCGCCGCCACGCCGCTCGACGCCGAGGCCAAGCAGCTCACCGAGTACCTCGCGGGCAGCAAGAACACCGGCCTCCCCGCCGAGCCGGCGCCCTCGCTGGACCTCGACCCGTCCGCCGTGAGCGGCAAGTCGGGCAGCAAGCTCGGCCCGTTCACCCTCAACAGCAGCGCCGAGTCGGTCAAGCTCGCGCTCACCGGCGACTCCTCCGGCGGCAAGGTCAAGCTGGTCGACAAGGACGGCAAGGCCGTCTCCGACCTGAAGGGCCCGATCGCCAAGGACACCAAGCTGTTCCTGGACGTCCCCGCGGGCACCGCGGCCGGCTCGGCCACCGTGAAGGCCTCGGCCACCACCACCGTGCCCACCGGCCGTGTCTTCCTGAGCGTCGGCTACACCCCCGAGAAGCACAGCCAGACGATGATCCTGGCCGGCTCCGAGGAGCTCAGCGTCAACAAGACCGCCAAGGCCACCTGGACGCAGGCCAAGGGCCCGCTGCTGGAGGCCACGGCCAAGGTCGACTGCACCAAGAACGGTGTCCAGGTCACCGTCACCAACAGCGGTGACGAGCAGGCCACCGTGACCGTCACCCCGGGCAAGAGCATCACCGTCGGGGCCGGCAAGACCGAGACCGTGCTCGTCCCGGTCGCCGAGGACGCCACCTACGACATCAAGGTGACCGGCCCGAACCTCAAGGAAGAGTTCAAGGGCATCCTCGACTGCAAGACCACCAGCACCACCGGTGGCACGACCGGCGGTACCACGGGCGGCACCACCACCGGCGGGACGACCGGTGGCAGCACCGGCTCGACCACCGGCGGCAGCCTGGCCAGCACCGGTGGCGGCAGCCACACCGGCATGATCGCGGGCATCGCGGGCCTGCTCGTCGCCGCCGGCGGCGCCGCCGTCTTCGCCCTGCGCCGCCGCGGCCGCCACGGCCGCAGCGCCGCCTGAGCGACCGCACCGCGGGTGTGAGCCGTTCCCACGGCTGAGGCACCCGGGCCCGGCCCCGTCCTCCCACCCCGGAGGGCGGGGCCGGCGCGTTCCCCGGGGCGCTCGTCGGCCCGGCCGACCGGTGTGACCGGCGGGAGTTCGGGAGGGCCTGCCCGGTGCGGCACAATGGAAGGCTGCAAGCCGAATACACCCGACGACGCCGGAGCGATCTCACGTGGCGGAATACATCTACACCATGCGCAAGGTGCGCAAGGCACACGGCGACAAGGTCATCCTTGACGACGTGACGCTGTCCTTCCTCCCCGGGGCGAAGATCGGCGTCGTCGGCCCCAACGGTGCCGGTAAGTCCACGGTGCTGAAGATGATGGCCGGTCTGGAGCAGCCCTCCAACGGCGACGCCTTCCTCTCGCCGGGCTTCACCGTCGGCATGCTCCTCCAGGAGCCCCCGCTCGACGAGTCCAAGACCGTCCTGGAGAACGTCGAGGACGGCGTCAAGGAGATCAAGGGCAAGCTCGACCGGTTCAACGAGATCGCCGAGCTGATGGCGACCGACTACTCGGACGAGCTGCTCGAGGAGATGGGCCGCCTCCAGGAGGACCTGGACCACGCCAACGCCTGGGACCTCGACGCCCAGCTGGAGCAGGCCATGGACGCCCTGGGCTGCCCGCCCGGCGACTGGCCGGTCACCAAGCTCTCCGGTGGTGAGAAGCGTCGCGTCGCCCTCTGCAAGCTGCTGCTGGAGGCGCCCGACCTGCTGCTCCTCGACGAGCCCACCAACCACCTCGACGCCGAGTCGGTGAACTGGCTGGAGCAGCACCTCGCCAAGTACCCCGGCACCGTCGTCGCGGTCACCCACGACCGCTACTTCCTCGACAACGTCGCCCAGTGGATTCTGGAGCTCGACCGCGGCCGGGCGTTCCCCTACGAGGGCAACTACTCCACCTACCTGGAGACCAAGCAGACCCGTCTCAAGGTCGAGGGCCAGAAGGACGCCAAGCGCGCCAAGCGGCTCAAGGAAGAGCTGGAGTGGGTCCGCTCCAACGCCAAGGGCCGCCAGGCCAAGTCCAAGGCGCGCCTCGCCCGCTACGAGGAGATGGCGGCCGAGGCCGACAAGATGCGGAAGCTGGACTTCGAGGAGATCCAGATCCCGCCGGGCCCGCGCCTGGGCAGCGTCGTCGTCGAGGTGGACAACCTGTCCAAGGGCTTCGGCGAGAAGCTGCTGATCGACGACCTGAGCTTCACCCTGCCGCGCAACGGCATCGTCGGCGTGATCGGCCCGAACGGCGCCGGCAAGACCACGCTCTTCAAGATGCTCCAGGGCCTGGAGACCCCGGACGACGGCAAGGTCAAGGTCGGCGAGACCGTCAAGATCAGCTACGTCGACCAGAACCGCGCCAACATCGACCCGAAGAAGACCCTGTGGGAGGTCGTCTCCGACGGCCTCGACTGGATCAACGTCGGCCAGGTCGAGATGCCGTCCCGCGCCTACGTCTCCGCGTTCGGCTTCAAGGGCCCGGACCAGCAGAAGCCGGCCGGCGTGCTCTCCGGCGGTGAGCGCAACCGCCTCAACCTGGCGCTCACCCTCAAGCAGGGCGGCAACCTGCTGCTCCTCGACGAGCCCACCAACGACCTGGACGTCGAGACGCTCTCCTCCCTGGAGAACGCCCTGCTCGACTTCCCGGGCTGCGCCGTGGTCATCTCCCATGACCGCTGGTTCCTGGACCGCGTCGCCACCCACATCCTCGCCTACGAGGGCGACAGCAAGTGGTTCTGGTTCGAGGGCAACTTCGAGTCCTACGAGAAGAACAAGATCGAGCGGCTCGGCCCGGACGCCGCCCGCCCGCACCGCGCCACCTACAAGAAGCTGACCCGCGGCTGACCGTCCCCGCGACGACAGCCGCCGGCAACGCCGGCGCAACAACGGCCGGGCAGGCTGCCCCCTGGGGGTGCCCTGCCCGGCCACCCGCCCGTGTTCCGTCCACGGGCGACCGAAGTCTGAGGAGATCCTTCGTGGCACGCCACATCTACGCCTGCCCCCTGCGGTGGTCCGACATGGACGCCTTCGGCCATGTCAACAACGTGGTCTTCCTGCGCTACCTGGAGGAGGCCCGGATCGACTTCATGTTCACCCAGGCCGCCGAGGCCGGTGCCGGGGAGTTCGCGGGCGGCTCGGTGGTGGCGCGCCACGAGATCGAGTACAAGCGGCCGCTGGTCCACCGCCCGGCCCCGGTGACGATCGAGACCTGGGTCACCAAGATCGGCGGCGCCTCGCTCACCGTCTCCTACGAGATCAAGGACACCGCGGAGGACGGCAAGGTGACGGTCTACGTCAAGGCCTCCACCGTGGTCGTCCCCTACGACCTGGTCGAGGGCCGGCCGCGCCGGATCAGCCCCGTCGAGCGAGAGTTCCTCTCCCGCTTCATGGACGAGGCCCCGGCCGCCGCGGCCGTCGCCTGAGCCGGACGGTACGCACGATCGTGAGCAGCATCCCCGTCACCGGCCGACCCGCCGGCCTCGTCCTCGCCGAACACGGCGGGGCGGCCGACCTCGCCGCCTTCCTGGCCCGCCTGCTGCGCTTCGACCGCGCCGCCGCGGTCCGCCTCCAGGCGGTGCCCGGCCCGGAGGACAGCGGGGTGCTCGCGGTCTTCGGACGGCTCCCGCTCGGCACCTCCGGGGCGATCGCCGTCCGCACCGCCCGGCTGACCGGCGCGCCCGCCGGGACGGACGCCACCGTCTCCGCCGGGCAGCTGCTGGACGCCGTGGACACGGAGAACGGCACCGTCACCGTCCCCGCCCCGGTCACCGGCCCCGCCTGGGCCGGCCTGCTGCCGCCCCGCACCGGCTGGGAGCTGATCGCCGAGCCGTCGGCCTTCGAAGTCCTCCCCGAGGTCACGGCCGCCGTCGGCGAGTTCCGCCGGCGCAGCGAGGCCGTGCCCGAGCACCACCGTTCGCGGCAGGTCCTCGACGCGCTCGCCGACGAGATCTGGTCCCGCCCGCTGGGTGCCGTCCCCGGTCTTCCGCTGCGGGCCGCGCACGCCGCCCATGTGATCGGCTTCCTGCGGCCCGCCGTCCCGCTCACCGTGCACCGCGCGGGCGGCTGGCTGCGGCTGAGCGCCCCGGCCGGCTCGATCGCCGTCCGCAGCACCGCCGCCCCCGGCGCCGGACTGGGGCTCAGCCCGCTGCGGTAGGCCGTGTCCGGCCGGAAGCCCCCTGCCGGGTCCGGCGCGGCTGTCGGTGACGGTCGATAGGGTCCCCCACACCGCCGTCGAGGGGCACCTCGGCCCCTCGGGCCCGTCCGAGAGTTGATCCCGGGCCGGGCCGAGGTGGGCCGGCGGATACGGCACGGGCGCGGACGGAGCCCTGGATCCCTGCCGGGGCGGGTCCCGGTGCGGCCTCAGCCGGCCGTGTTGATCATGGAGGCGGCGGCGTACGTCAGGTAGTCCCAGAGCTGACGCTCGGCGTCCTCCGGCAGCTCCAGCTCGTCGAGGGCGGTGCGCATGTGCCGCAGCCACGCGTCGTGCGCGGCGCGGTCCACCTTGAACGGCGAGTGGCGCATCCGCAGCCGCGGGTGGCCGCGCTCCTCGCTGTAGGTCCGGGGCCCGCCCCAGTACTGCATGAGGAAGAGCGCGAAGCGCTCCTCGGCGGGGCCGAGGTCCTCCTCCGGGTACATCGGCCGCAGCAGCTCGTCCTCGGCGACGCCCTGGTAGAAGCGGTGCACCAGTCGGCGGAAGGTGGCCTCGCCGCCGATCGCGTCGAAAAAGGTCTCCTCGGGAAGCGTGCTCTGCGGGATCTCGTTCACCCGACCATGGTCGCAGACGGCCACAGGGGCCGTACACCGGTCTTCCGGCCTACGCCCCCTGCGGTTCCGTCCTCGCGACCGTGCCGCCGGCTACACGTCGTCCCAGTTGAAGAAGCGCCAGGCGATCAGGCAGAGCACGGCCGAGAAGGCCAGCAGTCCGCCCATCGCGGGCAGTGCGTCCATCACGCCGCCGCCGCGGCTGAGCACCGACTGCGAGGCGGTGACCAGGTAGCGCAGCGGGAAGACCTTGGAGACGGTCTGCAGCCAGCCCGGGCTGCCGTCGAGCGGGATGAACGCGCCGCCGAGGAAGGACATCGGCAGGATGATCAGCTGGTTGATGCCGTTCGCCGCCTCCTCGGTCTTCGCGAGTCCGCCGGTGAGCAGGCCGATCGACATGAAGGCGATGGTGGCGCAGAGCACCAGCGGCACGATCAGCCACCAGTTGCCGGTGAGCTTCAGCCCGAAGAACGGCGTGGTGGCGATCAGCAGGAAGATCGCCGTCTGGGCGAGGGCGATCACGCAGTTCACCGCGACCCGGGCGCCGATCACCGCGGGGATGGAGACCGGGGCGAGCCGCAGCCTGCGCAGCACCCGCTTGGTGCGCCAGTTGATCAGGGTGAAGGAGGCGCCGTAGACCGCGCCGGAGGCGATGGCCCAGCCGAGCAGGCCCGGGGTGAGGTACTGGATCGGCTTCAGCGACTCGTCCTCGACCTGGCTCGCGGCGAGTGTGAACGCCGGCGGCTTGCCGGTCGCGGCCTGGTTGGCGGCCTTGACCAGGTTGTCGACGATCGCCCGGACGCTGCCGGCCTTGACGGTGTCGGAGGCGCTGAAGCGCAGCACCACCTGGCCGCCCCGGCCCTGCTCGACGAGCGCGTCCAGCTCGCCCTTGCGGACCTTCTCCAGGGCGGCGGCCTCGTCCTCGAACTTCGTGACGGTGAGGATCTTCTCCAGCTCGGTGCGGTCCTCGCCCTGCACGGAGTCCAGCAGCTGCACCGAGCCGACCTGGGCGATCTCCACGTGCGGGGCGCCCGCGCTCTTGAAGAGCGTGCCGAACATCAGCAGGAAGATCAGCGGCATCAGCAGGGTGAAGAACAGCGCGCCGCGGTCGCGCACGAAGCCCAGCAGCATGACCCTGGCGAGACCGGCGAAGGCGCTGGCGCGCTCCGGCGCCTCGGGGGCCGGGGCGGCGGGCTCGCGGTCGGTCGCGGTGGGGGCGGTGGCGGTCATGCCCGGTACTCCCGTCCGGTCAGGCGGAGGAAGACGTCCTCCAGGGTGGCTCCGCGGACCTCCAGGCCGCGCAGGGCGTTCTGCTCGGCGAGCACCGAGAGCACCGGGGCGGGGATGCGGGTGGAGACGGACAGCGAGACGCCGTCGTCCTCCAGCCCGACGAGCTCGGCGCCGGCCGCGGTGAACAGCTCCCGGGCGGTGTCGACGGCGAGCAGACCGGACTCGACGCTGATCCGGACGGTGTCGTCGATCTCGCGCACCAGCGCGGCCGGGGCGCCGGTCTTCAGCACCTTGCCGTGGTCCATCACGGAGACCCGGTCGCAGAGCACCTCGGCCTCGTCCAGGTAGTGCGTGGTGAGGACGACGGTGCGGCCCTCGGCGTTGATGTCGCGCAGCAGGTCCCACAGGTTGCGGCGGGCCTGCGGGTCGAGGCCGGTGGTGGGCTCGTCCAGGAAGACGAGCTCCGGGTCGTGGACGAGCGCGCAGGCGATGGAGAGCCGCTGCGCCTGGCCGCCGGACATCTTCTCGGTCTGCACCGCGGCGGACTCCGACAGGCCGACCTTCTCGAGCATCGCGTCGGCGCGCTTCGGCCCGACGCCGTAGAAGGAGGCGAAGGTGCGGATCGTCTCGCGGGCGGTCAGCCGGTTGAAGAAGGACGACGCCTGGAACTGCACGCCGATGCGCGGCAGCAGGGCGGTGTTGCGCGGCCAGGGCTTCAGCCCGAGCAGTTCGACGCGGCCCTCGTCGGGCTCGCGGATGCCTTCCAGGATCTCCAACGTGGTGGTCTTGCCCGCCCCGTTGGGCCCGAGTATTCCGTAGAACTCGCCGGTCTCGACGGTGAGCGACACCCCGTCGACGGCCTGGACGTCCCCGTACCGCTTCCGGATCCCGTCGGCGGATATAGCTGCAGTCATGATCCATGACAATAGGGGCCCGCCGGTTGCGGCGCTGCCCCGTTTCCGGGCAAGAGCCGGTAAAAACCGCACGGGCGGGGCCGGTTGGCGACCGGTCCCGCCCGACGGTGCGTCAGGCGCGGTGCAGCGTGATCGTCGTCCAGGCGCCGATGTGGATGCGGTCCCCGTCGTTCAGCGGGATCGCGGTGTGCGGCGGCACCGGGTCGGCGCCGCCGTTCATGGTGGTGCCGTTGGTGGAGTCCTGGTCGACCAGCACCCAGCTGCCGTCGGGCTGCTCGGCGAGCAGGGCGTGCTGGTGCGAGGCGCCCGGGTCCTCCGGCGGGACCGACAGGTCGATCTCCGGCACGGTGCCGCGCTGCTGGCTGCGCCGGCCGATCCGCAGCTGGCCGCGGCCGGTCAGCGGGATGCGCCGCTCCGGGCAGTACGGCGGGAAGAACAGCCCCGCTGCGTCCGGGCCGCTGCGCTCCATCATGTCGGCGAAGTAGTCCCGGTCGGCGCTGACCACCGCGATCCACTGGGTGCGGGTCGGCGGCGGGGGCGGCGGCGCGGCGGGGCCGGCGCCGGGGTGGCCGGGCACGTGCCCGCCGGGCTGCCCGGGAGCGTGGCCGGGGGCCTGCCGGCCGGGCCCGGGCGGGGCCAGCCGGAAGGACGTGCCGAAGCCGTCGCCCGTGCTGTGGCCGGGCTCGGCGTAGACCGGGCCCGTCCGCTCGTAGCCGTCGGGCTCGGCGAACGGCGCCGGGGCCGGCCGGTCGAAGCCCTGCTTCTCCAGGTTCGGCGGCCGGTGGCCGGGCGGTGCGGCGGGCGGTGCCGGGGGTGCCGAGGCACCGGCCGGCGGCGGGTATCCGTAGCCGCCGCCGGGGACGCCCGGCGGGGGCGGAGGAGGTGCCGTGGGCGGGGCTGCCGGGGGAGGCGTGGGCGCCTGCGGCCGCTGCGGCGCGGACAGGTCGTAGTCGTAGCCGCACTCCTCGCAGTACCGGCCGGTCTGCGGGGTGCGGCAGATCGGGCAGGTGACGAGGCCGGCGGTGATGTCCGGCGAGCCCCCGTACGGGGCGCCGCCGCCGATGGACAGGCCGCCGAGGCCGCCGCGCCGCTCGTACGGGGGCTCCTCGTAGGGCGGCTGCCCGTACCCGGAGTCGCGGCCGGACCGCTCGTAGGACGGCCGCTCGTAGCCGCCTCCGCCGCCGTAGGACGGGCCGCCCGCGGGGGGCCCGGCGGGCGGTGCCGGCGGGGCCGTGGCGGGCGGGGGCGGCGGGTAGCCCGGACCGCCGGACCCGCCGAACGGCGAGTCGGAGGCCGGCGGTGCGCCCGGGACGGCCAGACCGGGCGGCGGAGTCATCGGGAAGCCGCAGAAGTCGCACCAGTCCTCGGCCTGCGACTCATGGCCCCTAGGGCAGATCGGCATCAAATCCCCCAACATTCCTGCAGGTCCGGCTCAGGGCGGCCGGTCATCTCTTCACACGCACGGTCTTGGTCGACCGGGTCTCGAGTGTCATCGAGTCGGCCTCGCTCACGTTCTTACGGAATCGAACCGTACCCTCCTTCGCATCCACGACGTCGACCACCTTCTCCAGCAGACGGAACGTGCCGTCGTTGCCGGTCGCGTGGGCGAGCCGGACGGCCGCTCCCAGCTTGGCCGTGGCCCGGTCGACGTCCCCGGCGCGGTGGGCGGCGATGCCCTCCTGGATCGAGGCGGCCAGCTCGGCCTGGCCGGTGTAGTGGGCCACCTGCTGGTTGATCCGGGTGGAGGAGGCCAGGTCGTCGGTCCAGACCGCCCTGACGAGCCCCTGGGAGAGCACCTCGGTGGTGCCGTCGGGCTGGGGCAGCACCAGGCTGATCCGGGCCGCCAGCATCTCGTCGCCGACGGAGGCGGCCGGCACCTCGATGCACACGTGGTAGTCGCGGCTCTCGTCGCCCCAGGAGCCGGTCGGGTAGTCGCCGGCCCGGGGGCCGGTGTCGGTGCGGCGGCCGGTGAGGTCCTCCACCGCGGGCGCGACCTGCTTGACGTAGGTGACCCGCGCGTTGGCCGGGGTCCATATCCGCAGCGAGACGTCGGCGACCTGCTTGCCCATGGCGGTGGACATCATCGCCCGGAAGTCGTCGGCGAGGCCGGAGGGCTCGGCGACGATGTCGACGGTGCCCAGCAGCGCGGAGGAGATCCGGCGCAGCTCGTCGACCTCCCAGTCGGTGCCGACGCCGCGGCAGTCCGCGGTGAAGTACCCGGAGGCCCGGTCGAGGACGGCCTGCAGCTCGGCGGGCTTCTCGTGCTCGTTGCGGCCGTCGGTGAGCAGGATGCCGTGCCGGATGGAGCGGTCGGGGCGGCTCTCGAAGAGCCGGTGGGCGAGCGCCAGCCAGGTGCCGATCGCGGTGCCGCCCATCGGGGTCAGCTTGCGCAGGGCGGTCTTGGCGGCGGCCCGGGTGGACGGGTCGGAGACGGCCAGCTCGCCGCCGCCCGGGTAGACCTCCTTGGCCTCGTGGGTGCCGGCCACCACGGCGAAGGCGACGCCGTCGCGCAGGGTGTCGATGGCGGCGGCGGTCGCCTCGCGCGCGTTGCGCATCTTCGCGGCGGGGTAGTCCATCGAGCCGGAGCAGTCGATCATGATCACCACGGCGGCGTCGGCGCCGTCCCCGGCGGACAGCGGCCGTCCGCCGGAGGTGCCCCCGCCGGTGGCGGTGACGGTGACGATCGCGTTCACCTCGCGGGCGCCCTCCGCGAGGTACTCGTTCTGGAAGATGTCGACGTCGAATCGTGGCGCGTTCGGCCTGGACAGACTTGCCATGGCTTGAGGGCTCCTGTCGAGCGGTCAGGCGGGTGGTCGTCGGTCGTGCGGTCGTGCTCGCCGGCCGGCGGCAGGCCGGTACGGTCCGGGGGCTCGGTGCCCGGCCCGGGCCGCACCGGCGCCGGTCAGTCGGTGCGGCCGGGGGCCGGGGGCGGGAAGCCCGGCATCGGCGGCGCGGGCGCTGCCGGGGGTGCCGGCGGCATCGGCGGGAGGTCCGGCAGTGTGGCGTCGTGCCCCTGTGCGGGGACGCCGGCCGCCGCGGCGGGCTCCGCGGGACGCTGCACGGGCAGGTCGAGCAGGGTGGGTTCGTGGTCGTCGGCGGCGGGGTCGATCGGCAGCACAGCGACGGTGATGTTGTCGTGCCCGCCCGCGGTGACCGCGAAGTTCACCAGGGCCCGGGCCGCGGCGAGCGGCTCGGTGCGGGCGTCCGCGCGGACGAAGAAGGCGAGGTCGGTGGCGGCCTCCGCGTAGTTCCACAGCCCGTCGGTGCAGATCAGCACCACGCCGGGCACGTGCGGGGTGAACGCCACGGTGTGCGGCAGGAGTTCCTCGGCGTCGGCGCCGAGCCAGCCGGTGATGGCGTGCGCCCGCGGGTCGGCGTAGGCCTCGGCCTCGCTCATCAGCCCGGCGGCCACCATCCGGGCGGCCCAGGAGTCGTCCTCGGTGAGCCGGTACGGCTCGGCGGACTCGCGGTCGTCCGGGATCCAGTACGCCCGGGTGTCGCCGACCCAGCCGATGGTGACCAGGCCGTCGGCGGAGATCGCGCTGACGTAGGTGCAGGCGGGCGCGTTGAGGCCGCCGCCCGGCTGGGACGGGGTCCGGCCGTCGTAGGCGAGCTCGGTGACGGCCCGTGCGGCGTCGGTGATGGCCCGCCGCATGGCGACGGTCGGGTCGTCGCCGCGCTCCAGCGAGCTGAGCAGCGACTCGGAGGCGGCGTCCACCGCGGTCGCGGAGGCCTCGTCGGGCCGGGCGGAGGAGGAGACGCCGTCGCAGACCACGGCGATGACGGCGGGTCGGCCGCCGGGCAGCGCGGTGCCGGCGACGGTGAAGGCGTCCTCGTTGCGGTGGTGGCGCAGGCCGCGGTCGCTGACCCCGGCGACGCCGGCCATCGCCCGCTCCTGGTGGTCGCGCGGCTTGGGCTGGGCCTTGCCGCAGGCCTCGCAGTACCCGTCGGCGGTGACCTCACCGGCCCCGCAGTGCACGCAGGCGCCGGCCGGGTGCGCACCCGACGGGGAGTCGGGCACGGCGGCGCCCGGCCCCCGGCGGTCGGTCACTGTTCGCATCCCGGCGGACGGCTCGGGTTCGGACGTGCTGCGCCCGCAGGCGCCGCAGAAGGCGTCCTCCGGGTCCAGGGTCTCGGCACAGCTGGGGCACACGGTCTGCTGCTGCGGCATTGCTCACACCCACGTCCGTGGGCGGGCCCGGTTGGCCCGCTCCACCATCTCGATCCTCTTCTCGGCACGGTCGGACAACCGTGCCAACACCCGGTAGGAGTGCTCCAGGGCGAAGCGCAGTTCCCGTTCTTCCGCAGGATGTCCGAGCACTTCGCGGGCCGGGTCCGCGGCGGCCTCCGCGGTGTTCGCGGCGGCGCCCGGTCGGCCCGCGACGACCCAGCCGAGGGCGGCGTCCAGCACCTCGACGGCGAGCTCCTCGCGCCGCCGGGCGTCGAGGCCGAGCGCGGCGAGCTGTTCGGAGCAGCGGGTGAGGTCCGGGCCGAGCGGGTCGGTCGCCGGGCGGCCGCGCAGCCGGGCACGGACGGCGGCGATCCGGGCCGCGGTGTGGTGCGCGGAGGACTCCGGGACCGCCTCCAGGGCGTCGACCGCGCCCGTCCGGTCGTCGGCGGCGAGCCTGACGCGGGCCAGGCCGAAGGAGGCGCCGACGTAGGTGCGGTCGGTGGTGGCGACCAGGCGGTGGAACTCGGTGGCGTCCTCGAGGTTGCCGAGCAGTTCGGCGCAGACCGCGAGGGCAAGCTTGGGGGCGGGCTCGCCCGGGAAGGCGTCGTAGAGCGCGTCGAAGGCCTCGGCGGCGGCCTGGGCCCTGCCCTCGGCAAGGGCGGTGAGGCCGCGGTACCAGACGACCCGCCAGTCCCCGGGGTGGTCCTTCTCGATGTCGTCGAGTTCGCCGGCGGCGGTGGCCGGGTCGCCGAGCTCCAGGTGGGCGCGCAGGGCCCGCAGCCGCAGTTCGAGCGAGGGGGCGGGTGCGGTGGCGAGGGCCGCGAGGGCCTCGCCGGGGGCGGTGCCGGCGAGTGCGGCGAGGAAGCCGGCGTTGGGGTCGGCGGTGTCGACGCGCGGGACGGGCAGCGCGAGTGCGGCGGCGGCAGCGTCCAGCGGTCCGCCGGCGAGTTCGGTGTCCACGACCCGCACCTCGGGTCCGAAGAGGGTGGAGAGGGCGGGCCGGGGCCGGCCGTCCTGGAGGGCGAGGACCTCGCGCAGCACGCCGGTGAGCTGGTCGGCCATCTCCTCGGCGGAGCCGAAGCGGCGGGCCGGGTCGGGGTCGGTCGCCCGGACGAGCAGCCGGTAGTACGACTCGTACTGCGCGAACAGCGGCACCTCGTCGGGGCCGGGGAGCTCGTGCCGGTGGGTGGTGGCGTAGCCGCGGAAGTCGATGCTGAGCACGGCCAGGGTGCGGGCGACGGTGTAGAGGTCGGAGGAGGGCGTCGGTCCGTCGGTGGCGATCTCGGGCGCCTGGTAGCCGACGGTGCCGTAGATCGGGCCGTCGTCGTCGAAGCGGCGGACGGCGCCCATGTCGATGATCTTGAGCGAGTCCTCGCTCTGGATCACGTTGTCGATCTTGAAGTCGCAGTACACCAGGCCGCGGGCGTGCAGGTGGCCGAGCGCGGGCAGCGCCTCCAGCGCGTACGCGATCGCCTGCTCCACCGGCAGCGGGTCGCGCCGGCCGTCCGGGGTGCGGCGCTCGTTGGCGATGTCCTTGAGCGACTTGCCGCCGACGTACTCCATCACGATGTAGCCGTCGGTGGAGCCGGTCCGCAGGTCCGGGTGCTCGGCGAAGTTGATGATGCGGACGATGTTCGGGTGGTCGACCTCGGCCAGGAAGCGGCGCTCGGCGAGGGCGACCGCCAGCGCGTCCTCGTCGCCGGTGTCCAGCAGGCCCTTGAGGACCACCCACTTGTCGTTGACCCGGCGGTCGATCGCGAGGTAGATCCAGCCGAGCCCGCCGTGCGCCAGGCAGCCCACCACCTCGTACTGGCCCCCGACCAGGTCGCCGCGGCGCAGCTTGGGGGTGAACGAGTACGGCGTGCCGCACTTGGTGCAGAAGCCCTCCGGGCGGCCCGGGACGTCGTCCTTCGACCGGCCGACCGGCGCGTCGCACTTGGAGCAGAACCGCTTGCGCTCCGGCACCTCCGGGTTGTCCAGCACGGCCGCGGCCGGGTCGGGCCGCGGCACGGCCGGCACCGTCACCAGGCCGGCGCCGAGGTTGCCGCGCCGCCCGGTGCCGCCCGTGCCGCGGCTGCTGCGCACCGAGACCGAGCGTCCGCTGCCCGTCCGGGTGGAGCGGTGCGAGCGGGAGCGGCCGGACATCGTCCGCGCCGACACCGACGAGCCGGTGCGCACCTGCGCGGAGCGCGCCGAGTCGGGGGAGACCCGGGCCGAGGGCACGTGCGGCGCCGTCCGGGCGCCCGCCTCGGCGGCCAGCCCGCACTCGTCGCAGTAGCCGTCCGCGTCGATGGTGCCCGGGCAGTCCCGGGTGCACCGGGCCGGACCGGCCGGCGCCGCCCCCGCGGCCCCCGCCGCGGTACCGCCCTCGGCCGCCGGTGCCGCGGCCAGCCCGCACTCGTCGCAGTAGCCGTCGGCGTCGATCACTCCGCTGCCGGAGCACTCCGGCCGCGTGCACGTCTCACCCATCGGATTCGCCGCCCCCCTGAGCGTCCCGTACCGGCCGGCCGTCCTGCACCGCCGGGGCCTGTTCGTCCTGCCCGTTCCCGTCGTCCGCAACCCTCGGCGCGGGCGGAAGCGCAGGCGCCGGGCGCACCGCCTGCTGGAAGCGCGCGACCGCTTCCGCGGCGGCGCGCAGGTCGCAGGGCGCGCTCCACAGCAGCCAGCGCGCCTTCTCGAACCGCTCGACGACCTCCGGGTCCTCGGTGATCCCGAGCCGGGCGGCCATCGCCTTGTACGCCTCCAGCCGCCCCCGCAGCTCGGCCCGGACGGCCAGCGGCTGGGCCACCTCGGTCAGCGAGTGCCGCGCCCGGCCCAGCTCCTTGGCGGCCGCGTCCTCCAGGGCGTCCAGCAGCGGGCCCAGCCGGTGCCACTGGCCGCCGTGCTGCAGTTCCACCGCCAGCCCGATCCGCTCGCGCAGCGCGGACGCAGGACCGGGCACGGCCGGCACCTCGGTGGCCGCGATCTTCGCCAGCACCTCGCCGCGCGCCCGGCGGGCCTCGGCCAGCGTGGCGTCCGCGCGCTGCAGCAGGTCGGCGACCTGCTGCAGCCGCTCGTGCGACTCGTCGCGCAGCCGCAGCAGCGCCTCCAGCTCCACCCGGACGTCGTCCAGCGCCCGGCCCGCCCGGTCGAAGCGCGAGGTGTCGACCACCCCCGTCGTCCCGGCCGCCGTCGGTCCCGGCGGGGCACCCTCCGCACGCTGGGCCGGCACCCGGGCCGGCCGCCACAGCGCCAGCGGGTCGGCGACCACCTCGGCGCGCTGCGCCGCCAGGTCCTCGGCCAGGCCGGCCAGGTCGTCGGCCAGCGGGTGGCCGCCCGGCCGCACCCCGACCGACAGCGCCAGCATCTGCACCCGGTGCAGCTCGGCCAGCAGCAGGTCGATCCGCGCGGGCAGCGCCGACCAGACCGCGTCCGCGGCCGCCGCCACCTCGAGCACGGTCGCGTACCAGGCGTTCATCCGCTCCAGCAGCTCGGCCAGGCTGACCTGCTCGACCAGCCGGGCGGGCGCGCCGAGCCGGGCGCCGCCGTCCGGCAGCTGCCCGCCGGAGACGGTGACCGAGGCGCCGCCGAGCAGCTCGCTGAGCTCGGCCAGCTCCGCGGAGCCGGGGCGGTTGCGGCGCGAGCGGACGGCGCGCGCCGAGGCCAGCGCCTCCGAGTAGCGGTCGAACAGCGCCCACAGCACCGACAGGCCCTGCCCGGCGACGGACCAGCGCTCCAGGGTGCGCCCGGTGAGGGCTGCCCCCTCCAGCAGCCGACGGCCCGGATGGTCCTGCAGGTCCAGCAGCGCCGCCTCCACGGCGTCGCGCTCGGCTCCCAGCCGCGCGAGTGCGCGGTCCACCTCCTCCCGGCTCATCGCCGGGCCGGCAGTTCCTGCCAACGGTCCTTCCTCTCCGGTGGGGTCGCCCGGCCCCGGTGCGGGCACCGCTGCGCTGCGGCGGCGGCCCGCGGTGACGGTGCCTCGGGTGACGGGACGACGGGTGACGGGGTGACGAGACTACGGCAGGTACTGGGCGGGCGAGGCACCCATGGTGGGCGCCAGCCAGCGCGTGTAGCTCTGCTGCCACCCCCCACCGGAGCGGTACTCCACCAGCACCTGGTTCACCCAGGCCACCAGATCGGGTGCGGACTTGTTGACGGCGACGCCCATGTAGGCGTCCGAGATGGCCTCGTCGAGCACCTGCACGGTCGGGTCCTGGGCGGCCTGGGCCGCGGCCAGCGAGCCGTCGGTGAGCGTGGTGTCCACCTGGCCGAGCTGCATCAGCACCAGGCAGTCCAGCTGGTTCTCCACCACCCGGACCCCGCTGGTGCCGCGGGCGTCGCGCTTCAGCTCCGCCTCGGACGAGGACTGCGCGGCCACGCAGGCCAGCCGTCCCTTGAACGCCTGGGCGAGCGAGGTCACCTTCGCCGCCCGCGGCACCACCACCTGCTGGCCGGTGCGGAAGTACGGCGCGGAGAACGCGACCTCCTTCAGCCGCTCGCAGGTGATGGTCATGGTGCGGGTGATCAGGTCGACCTCGCCGTTCTTGACCGCCTCGATCCGGCGCGCGGTCGGCACCGTCCGGAAGGTGATCTTCTCCGGGTCGCCGAGCACCGAGGCGGCGACGGCCCGGGCGAGGTCGATGTCGAAGCCCTCGATCCGGCCCGTCCGCGGGTTGCGGAAGCCCCAGTTGAAGCTGTTCTGGTCGACGCCGACGACCAGTGAGCCGCGCTGCCGGATGCGCCGGATCGTCGGCCCGTTCGGGTCCTCGGCCGGTGCGGCGCTCTTCTTCACGTCGCAGTCCGCGGCCGGCGCCAGCGCCGGGGCGGCCGCTGCCGCCGGGGCCGCCTGCACCGCCGCCGCCCCGCCGCCGGTGCCGAGCACCCCGGCGGCCACCGCGAGTGCCGCCGCGGCCGCACCGGCCGCCGTCCTCCGCCGCACCGTACGGCCCGTCATCGTGCGCACCGTCATCCCCCGCCCCCTCACCGGTACTCGGCCAGCCGGCGGCCGATGCCCCTGACGATCCCCGCCGCCGCCAGCACGGCCAGCACCGCCGCGCCCACGGCGAGCACCTCGTACCCGCCCGCCACCCCGGAGGTCTCCGAGGTGAAGCGGGCCTGCTCCGCCTTGCCGGCCGCGGCCAGCTCGCGGTCCATCGCCGCCCACGCGGCCTCGGTCGTGGCGTCCGAGCCGACCGCCACGGTCGCCCGCAGCGCGGCCTCGTAGTCGCCGGCCCGGTCGCTCGCGGCCGCCGCGTCGTGCCTGCCGTCCCAGGCGGAGAACTGCTTGCGGGCCTCGGCGAGCCGGCGCTCGGCCTCGCCCGTGGGCGCGAGGTCCGCCGCCCGCACCAGCGTGCCCGTCCCGCTACGGCCGCCGCCCTCGGCGTGCTTGCCGCCGAGCGCCTCGCTGACCGCCTGCCAGCGCTTGGTGTAGCTGTCGCTCGCCCCGCGGGCCACCAGGTTGAGGTTCTCCGCGGCGCGGGCCTGTAGCGCCTCCGTCCGCGCCTGGCCCAGCACCCGTAGCGGCTCCGCGCCGTGGCTGCGCCCGGCCTCCAGCGACCCGGACGCCACCAGGCCGCCGACCGCCAGCCACAGGGTGGCCGCCGCCACTGCAGCCGAGGCCGCCACCAGCCCCGGGTTGAACACCCGGTTGGTGCGGCGGAACAGCTGCACCTGGTACCCGCCGAGTGCCGCCAGCGCGGCCAGGCCCAGCAGCACCGCCACCCACGGCACCGACTCGGCGGCGTCGAAGTCCTCGTCCAGCCGGTCCGACTCCGCCGTGACCAGCTGCTGCGCGGCCGGGAGCATGGTGTTCTGCATCAGCCCCGAGGCGTACCGCAGATAGGCGCCGCCGAGCGGCAGGCCCAGCCGGTTGTCGGCCCGGGCGGTCTCCACCAGGCCCGCGTACTGCGGCAGTTGGCGGTTCAGCTGGGCGATGAAGCGCTGCGCCTCGGAGCTGGCGGTCGTCCGGGCCGCGGCCCGGGTCAGCAGTTCGCCTGCGGTGGCGAGGTCCTCCTCGTACCGCTTGCGCAGCTCGGCGGGCTCGTCGCCGGCGAGCAGGAAGCCGCTCGCGGCGGTGGTGTCGGCGTCGGCGAGCGAACGGTAGATCTCGGCGGCGTCCCGGCTGAGCGGCTGGCTGTGCTCGACCACCTGGTCGGTGGCGGTGGCCCGGGTGTCGGCCTGCCGGGCCGCTGTCCCCCCGAACAGCAGCACCAGGGCGACCAGTGCGGCGCCGGCCAGCCGGAGCCGGCCCGGCGGTGTGCCCGCCGCGCGCCGCAGTTCGGCCAGCCGCTCGCCGGCGTCCTGCAGCCCGGGCAGCCGTGCCGCCGAGCCGCGAGCGCCCGGCGACGGCAGCGGCGCCGTCCCTTCGATGACCGCCGGTCTCGTCACCCGCCCCACCCCTCCCCCTGTGTCCCCCGCGGCCCGTCCGGGCCGGGGGACCCCCGATGCCAGCAGTATGGCCGCCTGATGTGACGGTCACACGCGAGTTGTGCCGATCTTGAGGTTGCGCCAAAGGACCCGATCCGGGCCGAACACGGACGTTCTGTGTGCGTGCCGTGAACGCCCCGGGCCACCGGCACCCTACGCGGCCCGGCCGCACCGCCCGCAGGGAGGGTCCGGAGGCGCCCGTAGCATGGGAGCCATGCGTCTGCTCGGCACCATCACCCCGGACCGTCCGCTGATCGTCGTCGCCGTCCGGGAGGAGGCGGCCCACCTCGGCGAGCGCCTTCCGGTGCTGCTCACCGGCATCGGGAAGATCAACGCCACCGCCGCGCTGGCCACCGTGCTGGCCCAGGGCCCGCGCCCCGCCGAGGTGGTCAACCTGGGCACCGCGGGCGCCCTGCGCCCCGGCCTCGCCGGCACCACCCACGAGATCTCCCGGGTGCTGCAGCACGACATCGACACCCCGGTGCTGCGCGAACTCACCGGCCGCACCTACGGCGACGCCATCACCCTCACCGACGGCGTCGGCCCCACCCTCGCCACCGGCGACCTCTTCGTCTCCGACCCGCAGGCCCGCGAGCGGCTGGCGCTCCAGGCCGACCTGGTCGACATGGAGGGCTACGCGCTGGCCACCGTCGCCCGCCGGGCCGGGGTGCCGGTGCGGCTGGTGAAGCACGTCAGCGACGAGGCCGACGACGGCGCGGCCCGCACCTGGCGGGATTCGGTGGACGCCTGCGCAAAGATCCTCGCCGTCTGGGCGGACGAGCGGCTCTGAACCGCTCCCCGGGGTGCGACACGGCCGGAGGCCGGGACCGCAGCGGTCCCGGCCTCCGGCCGTGTGCGGGCGGCTGCTCAGCCGGAGATCTGCACGCCGGTCAGCGCGGGCACGAACTGGTCCAGCTCGGTGCGCCAGTAGCGGGCGACGTTCAGGCGGGTCGGCTTCTCCTCACCGGGGAAGTGGAAGCGCATCGAGCTCCACAGGGTGGCCCGCTTCACCTCGGTGATCAGGGTGCGGGCCTGCTCCAGCGGCACCACGTGCACCAGCTCCTGCGGGCGGTTGCTCATCCGCGAGGCCTTGTGCACCACGACGACCCGCTCGGTGAGGGTGACGAAGTAGTACTTCACGAACAGCTGGCCGATCAGGCCGAGCTGGCTCATCAGCCACGGGCTGGGGCCGGTGACGGTGTGGAAGGTCACGACGGGCCGGTCGTTCGGCTCGATCGCGGCGATCGCCTCGGCGACCTGCTCCTGCATGGTGGACTTACGGATCGCCATCTGGCGTTGCCCCCTGGGGATCGGGTGTGCGCCCCGTGGACGGGCGCAGGTACGAAGCCGGGAGCGTAGCGGTCGTCGGACCGCCGTATCAACGCACGAACCTGTCGGGCCGAATTCTTGACCAGGACTTAACCCGCCGTCCGCCTGACCGGTGGCAGCGGCCCGCCGCCGTCCCCGTGGTGTGCGGACCACGGGAACGGCGGCGGGGGTCCAGAAGGGCTGCGCCCCGCCACCCCGAGCCGGAGGGGTAGCGCCCCGCCCGGAGCCCGGAGGCGGAGCGCCCCGCCCCGAGCCGAAGGGCCCGCCGGTGCCGAAAGCGAGGAGCACGGGAGCGCAGCGACGGAGCATGGGGGCACCTCCCAGCCGTCAGGCTGGGGGAGAGTGTCGGCGCCGGGTCAGGAGGGCCCGGAGGCGAGCGGGCGACAACACAGGCCCGGAGGCGAGCGGGCGACAGAACAGTCAGGCGGCCGCCGAGTGCTCCGGTTCGTACGCTGCGCGCAGCCGCAGCTGGGCCTGCGCGCCGGCGCCGATCCGGTCGAGGCCGAGCAGGGCGGCGCCGAGTACCGGCGGTGCGGCGACGATGCGTGGTTCGGCGAGCGGGGCGGCGGCGGCCAGGCGGGCCGTCACGTTGTCGACGAGCAGCGGCAGCCGGGCGGCCAGCACCCCGCCGCCGAGCACCACCGGGGCGGGCTCGTCCAGCAGGCCGAGCCGCCGCAGCGCGACCACCGCGAAGCGGACGATCTCGTCGGCCTGCCGGTCGACCAGGCCGAGCGCGACCGGGTCGCCGGCCCCGGCGGCGGCGAACAGCAGCGGGACGATCTCGTGCAGCCGCTCGGGGGCGAGCCCGCCGAGGTGCACCGCCTCGGCGACGGCCGTGGCGGAGGCCAGCCCGAAGTGGCCGCCGATCGCGGCGGCCAGCTCGGTGGCTTCGCCGCGGCCGTCCTCGGCCCGGGTGGCGTGCCACATCGCCTCGGCGGCCAGCCCGCTGCCACCGCCCCAGTCGCCGGTGAGCCGGCCGAGGGCGGGGAAGCGTGCGGTGCGGCCGTCCGGCAGCAGGCCGACGCAGTTGATGCCGGCGCCGCAGACCACGGCGACGCCGCGCGGGCCGTCGGTGCCGGCCCGCAGCAGGCCGAAGGTGTCGTTGGCGACGGCTGCGGTGGTGCCCCAGCCACGGGCCTCGACGGCGGCCAGCAGCCGCTCCTCCTCGACCGGCAGGTCGGCGTTGGCGAGGCAGGCCGAGACATGGACGGCCACGGGGGTGCCCGGTCTCGACCCGGCCTGTGCGGCGACCGATTCGACGAGCGGGGCGAGTGCGCCGACCGCCTCGTCGGCGCCGTCGAGCTGCGGCTGGAAGCCGCCGCCGCGGGCGGTGCCGAGCACCGTGCCGTCGGTGGCGACCAGTGCCACGTCGGTCTTGCTGTTCCCGGCGTCGACGGCGAGGACGCCGGGGAGCCGGGCGTCGTGCTGGCGGTTCATCGGTTCCCCTCGGTGCGGTTCGGGGCGGGGTGGTGCGAGGCGGTCATCGTCGGGTCACGCCCAGCCGAGGTGGGCGCGGTTGTGGGCGATCAGCCGGTCGGCGAGCCGGTCCGCGAGGTCGATCTGGCCGACCAGCGGGTGGGCCAGCAGGGCGTCGAAGACCCGGTCGCGGCCGCCCTTGAGGGCCGCCTCCAGTGCCAGGTGCTCGTACGCGGTGACGGCGGCGATCAGGCCCGCGTACAGCGGCTCGACCGGGCGCTGCGGCAGCGGGCGCACGCCCTGCGGGTCGACCTCGGCGGGCACTTCGATCACCGCGTCGTCGGGCAGGAAGGGCAGGACGCCGTCGTTGCGGGTGTTGACCACCTGGACGCCGGTGGCGCCGCCGGTGCCGAGCAGGGCGGCGATCAGCTGGACGGCGGCCTCGGAGTAGAAGGCGCCGCCGCGCTTGCCGAGCAGTTCGGGCTTGGTGTCCAGGGCCTGGTCGGCGTACATCTCCAGCAGCTGCCGCTCGATCGCGGCGACCTCGGCGGCCCGCGAGCCCTTCTCCTTCAACTCTCCCACCACCAGGTCGTGCTGGTAGAAGTAGCGCAGGTAGTAGGAGGGGACGACGCCGAGCCGGCGGATCACGTCGAGCGGCAGGTGGAGGTCGGCGGCGATCGCCTCGCCGTGGCCGGAGAGCAGTTCGGGCAGCACCTCGCGGCCGGTGGCCGCGCCGGGGGCGTCGAGCAGGGTGACGCCGCGCTCCCAGGTGAGGTGGTTGAGGCCGACGTGGTCGAGCCGGATGCGCTCGGGCTCGACGGCGAGGTGGGCGGCGAACTTCCGCTGGAAGCCGATCGCGACGTTGCACAGGCCGACGGCCTTGTGGCCGGAGGTCTGCAGGGCGCGGGTGACGATGCCGACGGGGTTGGTGAAGTCGACGATCCAGGCGTCCGGGTTGGTCCGACGGACGGTCTCGGCGATGTCCAGCACCACCGGGACGGTGCGCAGTGCCTTGGCCAACCCGCCTGCGCCGGTGGTCTCCTGGCCGACGCAGCCGCACTCCAGCGGCCAGGTCTCGTCCTCGTTGCGGGCGGCCTGGCCGCCGACCCGCAGCTGCAGCAGGACGGCGTCGGCGCCCTGCACCCCGGCGGCGACCTCGGACGCGGTGCTGACGACGGCGCCGTGGCCCTGCCGGGCGAAGATCCGCCGGGCGAGGCCGGCGATCAGCTCCAGCCGGTCGGCGGCCGGGTCGACCAGGACGAGTTCGCCGATCGGCAGGGTGTCCCGCAGCCGGGCGAAGCCGTCGATCAGCTCGGGTGTGTAGGTGGAACCGCCGCCGACGATTGCCAACTTCAGTGCGGACATCAGCCCTTGACCCCTGTCAGTGTCACGCCTTCGATGAAGGCCTTCTGTGCGAAGAAGAAGAGGATGATCACCGGAGCCATCACCAGCAGGGTCGCCGCCATGGTGAGGTTCCAGTCGGTGTGGTGGGCGCCCTTGAAGGACTCCAGGCCGTAACTGAGCGTCCAGGCGCCCGGGTTCTCGCTCGCGTAGATCTGCGGGCCGAAGTAGTCGTTCCAGCAGTAGAAGAACTGGAAGAGTGCGACCGCGGCGATCGCGGGCCGGGCCATCGGCACTACCACCCGCAGCAGGGTGCGGACGTCGCCGCAGCCGTCGATCCGGGCGGCCTCCAGGTACTCGTTCGGCACGGTGAGCAGGAACTGCCGCAGCAGGAAGATCGAGAAGGCGTCGCCGAGGGCCATCGGCACGATCAGCGGCCAGAGCGAGCCGGTGAGGTGGAGCTGCTTGGCCCAGAACAGGTACATCGGGATCACGGTGACCTGCGGCGGCAGCATCATCATCGAGACCACCGCCATCAGGGCGAGCCGCCGGCCGCGGAAGCGGAACTTGGCGAGCGCGTACGCCACGGGGAGGCTGGAGAGGACGGTGAGCAGGGTGCCGGCGCCCGCGTACAGCAGGCTGTTGCGCCACCAGGTGAGGAAGCCGGGGGTGCGCCAGACCTGGGCGTAGTTCTCCCAGTGCCAACTCGTCGGCCACAGCTCGGAGGTGAGCGCCTGGCGGTCGCTCATCACCGAGGTGAGCAGCACGAAGACGAAGGGCAGCAGGAAGAACAGGGCGGCGGCGACCGCCAGTGAGTGCACGGCGACCCACTCGAGGGCGGCGCGGCGGCGGGCGGTGCGCGCGGCGGCCGTACGGGCGCCGGCGGGCAGCGGCAGGGCGGGGACGAGTGTCATGGCTCAGTCCTCCACCAGGCCGGAGCCGCGGCGCAGCAGCAGCGCGGTGAAGGCCGTCGAGATCGCGAACAGGACGAGGGCGGCGGCGCAGGCGGTGCCGGTGTCGAAGCGCTGGAAGCCCAGGTTGTAGACCATCTGCGGCAGCGTCCAGGTGGAGCCGTGCGGATAGCCGGGCTCGAACTGCTGGCCGGAGCCGCCGATCACGCCGCTGGCGACCTTCCCGGCGACGATCGCCTGGGTGTAGTACTGCATGGTCTGGATGACCCCGGTGACCACGGCGAACAGCACGATCGGGGTGATGTTCGGCAGGGTGACGAAGCGGAACCGCTGCCAGGGGCCGGCGCCGTCGAGCTCGGCCGCCTCGTACTGCTCCTTCGGCACGTCGAGCAGCGCCGCCATGAAGATCACCATGAGGTCGCCGATGCCCCACAGGGCGAGCAGGGTCAGTGCGGGCTTGGACCAGTCGGGGTCGGTGAACCAGCCGGGCTGCGGCAGGCCGAGGTCGCCGAGCAGGTGGTTGACCGGGCCGGTGCCGGGGTTGAGCAGGAAGGCGAAGGCCATGGTGGCGGCCACCGGCGGGGCCAGGTACGGCAGGTAGAAGGCGGTGCGGAAGAACCCGCCGCCGGTCTTCACCTTGGTGATCAGCAGGCCGATGCCGAGGCCGAAGGCGACCCGCAGGGTGACCATGACGGCCACCAGCCAGAGGGTGTTGCGCAGGCCCTGCCAGAAGAACGGGTAGTGCTGGAAGAGGTAGGCCCAGTTCTTCAGGCCGGTGAAGGTCGGGGCGGTGAAGCCGTCGTACCTCATGAAGGAGAAGTAGACGGTCGAGACCAGCGGGTAGGCGAAGAACAGCCCGAAGCCGATCAGCCAGGGGGAGAGGAAGGCGAGGGTGCGGCCCGCCTCCCGGCGGCGCTTGCGGCGCAGCGCCGCCGGCCGGGGTGCGTGGAGGAGTGCCATGGCGTGCACGTCACTTCGCCTGGTCGATGGCCGCGTCGATCTCCTTGGCGGTGGCGGCGAGGCCGGCCTTCAGGTCGGCGAGCCGGCCGGACTCGTACTCGTAGCCGAGGTTCTGCATGGAGACCTGGTAGGCGCCGCCGTTGACCGAGGCGGGCGTGGTGGAGGAGTGCGGGTTCTTCGCGATGTCCAGGAAGGTGCGGAAGTTGGCGTCGGCGTCGAGCTTCGGGGAGTCGAGCGCGGCGAAGGTGCTCGGCACGTTGTGGATGGCGTTGGCGAAGCCGACCACCGCATCGGTGTCGGTGGTGAGGTACTTGACGAGCTGCCAGGCCGCGGCCTGCTTGCGGCTGCCGCTGGCGATGCCGATGACGGTGCCGGTCTGGTAGCCGCGGCCGTAGCTCGCCGCCTGGTCGTCCGGTACGGGGAAGGGCGCGGTCGCCCACTCGAAGGCGGGCTTGTCCTCGGCGAGCGAGGCGGTGCGCCACTCGCCGTCGATGGCCATCGCGACCTGGCCGGTGGTGAACGGGTTCTTGGCGCTGAACTCGTCGCCGAAGCCGGTGCGGTACTTCTCCAGCTTCTCGAAGCCGCCGAGCTTGTCGACCAGGCCCTTCTGCCAGGAGTACATCGCGGCCACCTTCGGGTCGCCGGCTATGTCGGACTTCCCGTCCTTGCCGAAGTACCCGGCGCCGTACTGGCCGAGGAAGTGCGAGGGGGTGGACTCGTAGCCGTGGTAGTTCGGCATGAAGCCGAGCTGCTTGAAGCCGTCTCCCTGGGGGATCGTCAGTTTGACCGCGGCGGCCTCGAATTCGCTGAAGGTCTTCGGCGGCGCGGCGATGCCGGCGGCGGCGAAGGCGGTCTTGTTGTAGTAGAGGCCGTAGGCGTCGCCGAGCAGCGGCAGCGCGCACTGGTTCCCCCGGTACGCGCTGTAGGACAGCATCGCGGCCGGGAAGGTCTTCGCCGGGTCGACGCCGTCCTTCTTGAGGAAGGGGTTGAGGTCGGCCCAGACCTTGGCCGAGCAGAACTTGCCGACGTTGTCGGTGGTGAAGGAGGACACCACGTCGGGCGCGTCCGCGCCGCCGGCCCGCAGGGCCTGCTCGCTCTTGTCGTCGGCGATGTTGCCGACCACCTTGACGTGGATGTTCGGGTGGAGCTTCTCGAAGGCGGCGATGTTGTCGTTGATCGCCTTGGTCTCGTTCTCCTGGCTCCAGCCGTGCCAGAAGGTGATGGTGACGTCCTTGCCCTCGGCGGAGCCGTCGTCCGAGCCGCCCTGGGGGGTGCCGGTGCAGGCGGGGAGCAGGGTGAGGCAGGCGGCGCCGGCTGCGGCGGCGAGCGTGCGGCGGGTGCTGCGCGGGATGTGCACTTCGGAGTCCTCCTGGGGGTACGCGGGCAGGGGGCATCGCCCTTCGGCCCGTGTGCGGGGGATGGGTGCGGGGCGGTGGCGGGGTTCGGCGTGGAGGGGATCGGGTGGCGGGGGGTCAGTGGGTCGTGAAGGCCGCTTCCCGGGCGGTGGCCAGGGCGCGCTGGAGCGCGCCGTGCAGGACGGGCGAGCCCGGGACGGCGCTGCAGCGCACCTCGGGGCGGGGGATGGAGATCAGGGCGAGGGCGTCCTGGACGTAGCCGCGCAGCCGCTCGCCGCCGGCGGTGGGGATGCCGCCGGAGAGCACGAGGAGTTCCGGGTCGACGACCGAGACGATGACGGCCAGGCCGACCGCGATCCGCTCGGCGAGCACCTCCAGGAAGCGGTCGCCGTCGCCGGGGGTGGCCAGGGCGAGGGCGACGGCCTCCTCGGCGGTGGCGGCGGCGAGCCCGTGCGCGGCGGCCAGCTCCATCACGGCGTCGGCGCCGGCCAGCTCCTGGAAGCCGCCGGAGTTGCGCCGCCGGACGTCGCGGACGACCGGGGCACCGGGCACCGGCATGTACCCGACCTCGCCGGCGCCGCCGGTGAAGCCGCGGTGCAGCCGCCCGGCGATCACTATCGCGGCGCCGATGCCCTCCTCGGCCCAGAGCAGGACGAAGTCCTCGCAGCCGGCCGCCGCGCCGAAGGCCTGCTCGGCGATGGCGGCCAGGTTGACGTCGTTCTCCACGGAGACGGGGGTGCCGAGCGCGGCCTCCAGCTCGGCGACGAGTCTCGGCGAGTGCCAGCCGGGCAGGTGCGAGGCGTAGCGGAGCTTGCCGGTGGCCGGGTCGAGGGCGCCGGGGACGCCGATGACGGTCTCCCGGAGGCTGCCGGGGGCGAGCCCGGCCTGCCGGACGGCCTCGGCGACGGCCTCGCCGACCTTCTCCACGGTGCCGGCGGCGGACCAGCCCTTGGTGGCGACCTGGTGCTCGGCGAGCGTGGTGCCGGTGATGTCGGCGACGCCGATCCGCACGTGGGTGGTGGTGACGTCCAGCCCGGCGACGTACCCGGCGGCCGGGTTGACCTGGTAGAGCTGGGCGTTCGGCCCGGGCCCGCCCGCGGTGGTGCCGACCGGGACGACCAGGCCGGCCGCCTCCAGCCGGGTCAGCAGCTGGGAGGCGGTCGGCTTGGACAGGCCGGTGAGTGTCCCGATCTGGGTGCGGGACAGCGGGCCGTTGGCGAGCAGCAGTTCCAGGGCGGCGCGGTCGTTGATCGCGCGGAGCAGGCTCGGGGTGCCCGCGAGCGGGGGTCGGGTGGTGTCGGTCACGTCTCGATCCTCCTCTGCGGGTGCCGCCGGATCGCTCCCGGGGCCCAGGGACGGGCCCGGAGAACTGTTAGGAAAGTTTCCAGTCGCTATGGGAGGACCGTAGGGCCAGGCCGGAGCGGGTGTCAATGGGCTACCGACGGGTCGCCCGCCCCCCGGGCACGGCCCACCTGGGGGAGCGGGGCCGCGGACATGCGAAGGGCCCCGCTCCCACCCGGGAACGGGGCCCTTCGTACGGCTGTCGCGCCGCGGCTACTCCGCCGACTGCGCCGGGATCGGCTTGACCGCCGCGGACTGCGGGGACAGCGGGTCCGACAGCGCCGAGGGCGCCGCGATGTCCCCCGCCGGGACGGCCGCGACCGGCGTCGCCGACACCGTCACCGCCTCCTCCTTGAGCTTCACCCCGGCCTCGTCGAAGGCCTGCTTGAGCCGCTGCCGCAGCGCCCGCGCCACCTGCGCCGACTTGCCCGGCGTCGTCCGCGCCTCGACCTTCAGCACCAGGGAGTCGGTGGCAACCGAGTCCACGCCCAGCACCTTGACCCGGCCCCAGATCAGCTCGTCGAACGGGCTCTCCTTGGAGAGCTGCTCGGCGGCCTCGGCGATCAGCAGCTCGACCCGGACGAGGTCCTCCTTGTAGCCGACCTGGACGTCGACCGTGGCGGTGCCCCAGCCCTGGCTCATGTTGGCGATCCGCTTCACCTCGCCGTTGCGGATGTACCAGATCTCGCCGCCCGCACCGCGCAGCTTGGTCACCCGCAGGCCGACCTCCAGCACGGTGCCGGTGGCCACCCCGGTGTCGATCTCGTCGCCGACGCCGTACTGGTCCTCCATGATCATGAAGACGCCGGACAGGAAGTCCGTCACCAGGTTCCGGGCGCCGAAACCGATTGCCACACCGGCCACACCGGCACTGGCCAGCAGCGGCGCCAGGTTCACTCCGAGCGCCGACAGCACCATCAGCGCCGCCGTCCCGAGGATGGTGAACGAGGCCACGCTGCGCAGCACCGAGCCGATCGCCTCGGACCGCTGCTGCCGGCGCTCGGTGTTGACCACCCCGCTGTTGGCCAGCAGGCCGCCGAGGCGGCCCATCTCGTCCTCGTCCTCGGAGGGCCGGCCCATCCGCGCCACCAGCTGCGATATCAGCTTGCGCACGACTGCCCGCAGGACCAGTGCCAGCACCACGATGAAGACGATGCGGACGCCGCCCTCGACCCAGCTCTGCCAGTTCTGGTCCAGCCAGCTCGCGGCCTGCTTGGTGGAGGCGGACACCTCGTCCGCGCTGGTCGGCAGCTTCAGGTCGAGCGTGGGCTGGGCGGGCGAGGGGGTGGCTTCGGCCAGTAGGCCTGTGACACCGGACCGGAACACGTGCAGGGCCCTCCGTGGAGCGGGTACGGCCGGCGCGGGCGCCGGCACGGCCCGGCTGGCGGACCGTCCCGTCCAACCCTAGCGGCCCCGCGGCCCTGCCCCGGACGGCTCGTCAGCCGCTGCGACCCGCCCGAACGGGCCCTCACCGGCGACGACGCGTGCACCGCGCCCGACGCGTGGGCATACCGGCTATGACGGATTCCACATCCGGTCCGTTACACAGGAGTGGTGGCGCCGTACGAAGGCGTAAGGCGACACTGGGGGAGATCGCGCCGCAAATGCGATCACCCGCTCGTCCCGGCGCGAGCCACGCGCCGCAGGCGTCCAAGGAGGCATCCGTGCCGCATGTCCTGGTCCTCAACGCGTCGTACGAGCCACTCGGAGTGGTCTCCACCCGCCGCGCCCTCATCCTGGTCCTCAACCACAAGGCGGTCAGCCTGGAGGACTCGGCAACCACACTGCACAGCGCCACCACCACCGTGACGGCACCGTCCGTCGTCCGTCTGACCCGCTTCGTGCGGGTCCCGTTCCGCGGGCCCGTCCCGCTCACCCGCCGTGCCCTGTTCGCCCGCGACCACGGGCGCTGCGTCTACTGCGGGGCCGCCGCGACCAGCGTCGACCACGTCATCCCGCGCAGCCGGGGCGGCCAGCACCGGTGGGACAACGTGGTGGCGGCCTGCCGCCGCTGCAACCACATGAAGGCCGACCGGCACCTCTCCGACCTCGGCTGGCGCATGAAGCGCCCTCCGGCCCCGCCCAGCGGCCTGGCCTGGCGCGTCATCGGTACCGGGATCAAGGACCCGCGCTGGCGCCCCTACCTGGAGCCGTACGGCGGGCTCGACCAGTTCCGCGAGTACGAGCACCACGACCATACCGACCACGCGGGTGCCCTGCCGGCCCCGGCCGTCCGGACCCACCCGACCCGCCGCGGCGAGCCCGAACCGCTCTCCGCCTGACAGACAAGGGCCTGCCCGTCACACTTCGGTACGCCTCATGGGCCGCCGGCGCACCCCTCAGCGGGAGCGTCGGCGGCCCGCCGTCTGCATCCCCACCAGGAGACCGCATGGTGCCGGCCGAGAACCCCCCGACCGCAGCCGCCCCGTCCCCCGACGCGCCGCTCCCGGACGGGCCGTCCTTCGACGCCGTGTCCTTCGACGGCGACGACACCCTCTGGGACTTCACCGCCTCCTACGGCCCGGCCATCGCGCACGCCGCCGAGGCGCTCGGCAGCGCGCTCGGCGAACCGCCGGTGCCGGTCGACTGGCTGCAGCGGATCCGCACCGAGGTGGCCGCCGACCACCCGGGGGCCACCCTGCCCGAACTGCGCCGGGCCGCCTTCGCCGAGGCCGTCCGCCGCCGCGCCCCCGACCGCCCCGACCTCGCCGACCTGGTGTTCCGGGCGTTCATGGCCGCCCGCGCCCGCTCGACCAGGCTCTTCCCCGAGGTCCGCGCCGCCGTCGCCGCACTCGCGGGGCGGATGCCGCTCGCGCTGACCACCAACGGCAACGCCGAACTCTCCTGGACGGGCCTCGACCCGTACTTCAGCGCGGTCGTCCGGGCCGTCGACTGCGGCCACTCCAAGCCCGACCCGGCGATCTACCTGCTCACCGTCGAACGCCTCGGCGTCGAGCCCGCCCGCATCCTGCACATCGGCGACCACCCCGTCGAGGACGTCGAAGGGGCCCTCGCCGCCGGCCTGCAGGCGCGGCTGCTCGACCGCACCGGCCGTACGCCGGGCGCGCTCACCTCGCTGGACGGCCTGCTGGTCAGCCGGTGACCGCGTACAGCTCGACACCCCACAGCGAGTAGCCGTACTTCGTCGCCCGGGTCACCCCCTGCACCCGCAGGAAGCGGGTGCCCGGGGCGTCGAAGCGGACCGTCTCCGCACCGCCCGCGCCGTCCTCCACGGAGGCCACGGTCGTCCAGGTGACCCCGTCCGCGGAGGCCTGCACCTTGTACGCGGCCGCGTACGCGTCCTGCCAGTGCAGCACCGCCGAGCCCAGCCGGACGGCCTTCGGCAGCTCCAGTTGCACCCAGGAGCCGTCCGAGGCCGGCGAGGACCAGCGGGTCCGCGGGTCGCCGTCGTTGATGTTCGAGGCCGGGAAGGACGGCGTCTCGTTCGCCGAGGAGGTCGCGGTCGCCGCCCGTGCCAGGTCCGGGCCGCCGGTCGGCGGCACCACGTGCACCAGCAGGTCCTGCCGGACGGTCAGCGTGCCCGCGGTGAACGTCACCGGCACCCGGTAGGTGCCCGACGGCGTCCCGGCCGCCGCCACCACCTGCAGCGGCACCCCGACCCGGCCGCCGCGCGGCACCGCCACCGCGGCGCCCTGGGTGACGGTCAGGCCCTTGGCGACCGCCGGCACCTCCACCTTCAGCTCACCGCTGGTGCCCTCGGGGCGGCCGGTCTCCAGCACCGCCTTGGTCACCTGCGGCACCGCCTGCCCGGTCACCACGTCCAGGGTCGCGTCCGACAGGCTGAGCCGCGCCGCCGGGGTGTCCGCGTACCAGGGCACGATCTGGTTGACCACCGGCGCCTGCCAGCCCGGCGCCCACGCCAAGCGGATCGCCTCGGCCGCCCGGCCGCCGGCCGGCAGCTCGTTGTAACCCGGCTTCAGCGTACCGATCGTCGTCCACGAGCCGTCCGCACCGCGCACCGCGACCGTCGCGGACGCCTGCACGTTGGGGTCCGTCAGCACCGTCACGCGGTCCAGCGGCCGGGCCGAGCCCAGCTCGACGGTCAGCGGCGCGGAGGCCGCCGTCGGCGCCTCGGCCGCGCGGAACGCGGTGTCCGGGTCGCCGTCCAGCACCGCGTCCGGCGAGGAGCCCGGCGCTGCCGCCGGGCCGGTCACCACCGCGGGCGTGTCGTCCGGCGCCGTCACCGAGAACTCCCGGACGGCCACCGCGGTCTTCTGCCCCGTCCGGGCCCGCAGCCGGACGGCCTTCGCCACGGTGCCCGCAGGCACGCTCACCGAGACGCTCTTCTGCCCGTGCACCACCGCCAGCTGCCGCCAGCCGCCGCTGCCCGTCGAGTACTCCAGCACGCCGTCGCGCAGGTAGTCGTCGGCGGCCGTCGCCGCGTCCGGCCCGTCGCCCCACGAGCCCATCAGCACCGTCACCCGGCCCAGCGGCCGGCCGTTGCCGAGGTCCAGGCCGACGGCGTCGCCCGCCTGCGGCGGCGAGGCGCTCCAGTAGAAGGTGTCCGGCGCGCCGTCCGTCATCAGCGCAGGGCCGTGGTCGTTCGCGGTGCCGATCGTGGTGGTCGGCGTGCCTCCGGCGGCGTCCACGCCCGCCCAGGTGTCGGCGTCCTTCAGCGCCCGCTCCAGGAACGGGTCCAGCACCCCGGCGCCGACCGTCACCGTGCCCTGCGCCAGCCGCTCCCGCAGCTGCCGCAGGTCGACCCGGGCCTGCCAGGCCGCACTGCCGTCCCCGCCGCGCTGCGCCAGCAGCATCGCCACCGCCGCCTGCCCGGCCCGGCCGTACGCGGCCAGCCGCTCCAGCCACGGTCCGGCGTCCTGCGCGACGGACTCCCCGGCCAGCGCCTGCTGAGCGCCCGCCATGGTGGCGAAGGCCTCCCGCAGCGGGGCGGCCGCCGCCTGCAGCGCCGCCTGGTCCGGCGACCCGCCCGAGGACGGCTCCAGCGCCGTCCAGAAACGCTCCAGCATCGGCGCCAGATAGCCGGACTCCGTCTTGTCCAGCGGGGACGACGAGCTGTTCGCGGCGAGCGCGGCCAGCGCCGCCTCCGCCGCCCGGCCGCCCGACAGTGCGTGCACCGCCGCCCGCACCGACTCCGACGGCCGGTAGTCCTCCGGCTTCCAGCCGAAGTCCGCGGCGGTCGCCAGCGGCAGCCGGGAGGCCACCGGCTGCGCCATCGCCGAGGTCAGCAGCACCGCCGAACGGGTCGCCACCCCCGGGTCGCGGCCCGCGTACCCGCCGAGGAACAGCCGGTCCGGCGTGGAGTCGTTCACCGGGTAGTTGTCCATGGTGACCAGCGGCCGGTCGAACAGCCCGGCCGTCTCCGCGAGCTGGTCGCCGGTCACCTCGGGCGCGATCACCGCACCGCCGCTCCAGCCGACCTGCACACCCGCCGGCAGCGCCGCGGCCAGCGCCTTCCGGTACGGCGTCGCACCCTGCTTCTGGTACTCCGTCGGCACCACCGTCAGCGGGGCGAGCTCCGGGTGGTCGGCGATCACCCGCCGCTGCACCTTCGCCACCAGCTCGGCCTGCGCCTTCGCGGCCGCCGCCGGACCGGTGCCGTAGGTGCGGCGGTCGCCCGGGCAGTGCCACTCGTCGTAGCTGACGTCCAGGAACTGCAGCTGGAAGGCGCGGAAGCCGAGCCGGCGCAGCCCGTCCAGCTTGGCGACCAGCGCGTCCACGTCCTTGCCCGAGCTGTAGCAGAACGACTGCCCGGGATCGATCGAGTAGCCGAGCACCACGTGGTTGGCCCGGGCCCGCTCGGCGAGCCGGCGCAGCGCGTCGGCCTGCGCCTTCGGGTACTCCTCGCGCCAGCGGGAGGTGCGGTACGGGTCGGCGCCGGGCGCGTACAGGAAGAAGTTCTGCTTGGTGCGGCCGAGGAAGTCCAGCTGCTCCATGCGCTCCGCGGTCGTCCACGGCGTGCCGTAGAACGACTCGGCGGTGCCGCGGACGGGCGCGCCGGTCGGCCAGTCGCGCAGCACCACACCGGGGAAGCCGCGGCCGGCGTTGGCCGGGGCCTGGCCCTGGCCGCCCTCGATCGGGGCGAGCAGCTGCCGCAGGCTCTGCGCGGCGTAGAAGGTGCCCGTGGCGTCGGCACCGGCCAGCACCACCGCACCGTAGCTGCCGCCGCCCGCCGCGGGCAGCTGACCGGCCGCCAGCACGTACCCGCCGGCCGGCAGCCCGGCCACCGACACCTCGGACGCCGCCCGGCCGGCGGCCGACGCCAGCCGGCGCAGCACCTGCTCGGTGTCGCCGCCCGCACCCTCCGCGGGGCCGCCCACGTACACCACCAGCGAACCGGCGGCGGGGGAGTCGGCGGGGTCGGCCTCGACGATGTCGGTCGCACCCGCGGTGCCCAGCACCTGCCGGACGGCCGCCAGCGCGGGGCCGTCCGCCCGGCCGGCCGCCACCAGGGCGACGGTGTCGGGGACGGCGACGGCGTCACCGGCCGCCTGCAGCTGCTGCGGGCGGGGGTACACCTGCGGCTCGCTGATCGAGCCGAGCGGGGTGACGGGCGCGGTGGCCACCGCGCGGTCGCCGACCGTCGGCGCCGCGAGGGCCGGCGGGCCGGCCAGCAGGCCGCCGACCACGGCGGCCGCCGACAGCGTCGCGGCCAGCTGCAGGGTGCTGCGGCGCCGGCCCGCAGGGGTGCGGCGCTCGGCGCGGACGGAGGCCAGCAGCGGCTCGGTGCCCTTGATGTCGGCGATGAAGCGGTCCGCGGCTCTGGGCGCCAGCTGGCGGGCGGTCCGGGCCGCCGTCCGGCGCGCCGTCAGCGCGGCCGGGTGGTTGAGGAGTTCGCGCAGCGCAGGGCTCTGGTCCAGTTGCTGCCTCAGCCGCCGCCCGGCGGCCACCGACACCCGTGCCTGCACCGGACCTCCTCCGCACCCACAACTACAGCTCACCGGGCCCGCCACCCGGATCGCCGCTCGTACCCGCCTCAGCGGGCCAGCCCACCAGTTGACCGCCCGGGTGTCAACGCCGATGGTGGGTATGCCCGATTTGCTCCCGGGAAAGGGGGCGGCCCCCGGGGCGGGTGTGCGCTCCGGGGGCCGCGGGGTGTGCTCTGCGATCAGCTGCCGGGCAGCGAGGCGGTGAGCACGGTGCGCAGCGAGCCGAACGACCAGCGCTGGGCCGGGCTGCTGTTGCAGGTGAAGACCTGCAGCTGGGTGCCGTTCGTGGTGCTGCCCCACGGATCGTCCAGGCAGCGGGCGGTGGCCGGGTTGTAGAACCCGCCGTTGCCGGTGGGCAGCCACTGCTGGTTGGCGCCGCCGTTGCAGGTGAACAGCTGCACCTTGGTGCCGTCCGCCGCGACGTTGTTGTAGGCGTCCAGGCACCAGCCCTGGTTGGTGACGGTGCCGTTGGCGTTCAGGCTCCACTGCTGGGCCGGGGTGGAGTTGCAGTCCGTGATCTGGACACGGTTGCCGTTGGCCAGCGTGTTGTAGTCGTTGTCCAGGCACTTGCCGGCGCTGGTGCCGGACAGCACGGCGGTGGCGGCGGCGGTCGCCACCGGTGCCGCGTACTGCTGGACGGCGAGTTCCGCGACCGAGCCGTTGAAGAAGCCGGCGGCGGCGCCGTTCGACCTGAACCGGCCGACGGCGAGCGCCTGCGAACTGGTGAAGGCGGGCGCGTGCAGGCCGGTGGAGGCGAGGGCGCCGTCGACGTAGAGCAGTAGCTCCTTGGTCTCGGCGTTGTAGCTCGCGGTCAGCTGCTGCCACTGGCCGATCTTCACCCGGGCACCGGCGTTGGCCGTGTCGGTCTGGTCGATGACCGCGTTGGCGGTGTCGGAGGCCGCCATGCCGAAGCGCCACTCGTAGACGCCCGCACCGCGGTCCGAGGGCCACAGCTGGAAGGCGCTGGCGTTGGTGCCGTCCTGCGAGGCCACCGCGCCGCCGGCGGCGTTGGCCTTGGCCCACACGGTGACGGTGAACGACTTCTTCGCGTCGAGGCCGAAGCCGGTGGAGGTCAGCGCGGCGGTGGTGCCGTTGAACGCGGCCACCTGGGCGGTGCGGCCGGCGACCGTGTCGCCCTGGAAGGCGGCGCCGCCCTGGACGGTCAGTGCGTGCAGCGCTGTCTCGTCCTTCGCGGCGCCCGCGCCGGTGGCGTCGGCGAGCTTCCAGTGGCCGAGCGGTGCCCGGAGGTCGCCGACGGCGACCGGGCTGCCGACACCGGTGACCGGGGTGCTCGACGTGCCGCTGGAGCTGGTGCCGGGGAAGACCACGAGGCGGCCGTCCTTGGCGGTGGCCCAGAGGTCCGCGACGCCGTCACCGGTGAGGTCGCCGTTGGAGCCGACGGTCGGGTACTCCTCCTTGGTGATGTTGCCGGTCGGGGCGGTGATGGCTCCGTAAGTGGGGTCGACCAGCTTGCTGAAGTCCGGTACGCCGCCGGTCATGGTGATGGGGTAGGCGTGCAGGACACCGTTGCTGCGGTCACGTGTCCACAGCGTGGGCTGGTTGTTGCCGTTGGCCGGGCCGGGACCGATGAGCTCGTAGTTCGACCAGTCTGCGGTGGAGACCTGGGAGTCCTTCGTGGGATCCAGGAGCTTCGCCCCGCCACCGGGCGGGAACATCCACAACTGCTTGTTGATCACGGCGAGCAGGGACGTCTTGGTGAGGATGGTGTTTCCTGCGGCGTCCTGCGTCGTCTCGCCCTCCGGGGTGCCGAGGGCCAGCACCTGGGTGGCGTTGGACCAGTCGGTGCCGAAGTCGGTCGGGCAGGCGTCCATCTTGGTGCCGTCGAGGTTGTAGCACTCGATCACCGGCGTGGAGGACGACGTCGACCCGTTCTTGAAGAAGGACGTGTGCAGGGTGAAGTTGCCGTGGCCGTCGTTCCAGTACATGTGCAGCCGCGGGTCGCCGGCGGGGTGGGCGAGCAGGTCGTCCACCGGCCGGTTGGCGCGGAGCGAGGAGCGGTGCGTGATCTGGACACCGGTCCAGGTCGCGCCTCCTGGCGCGCCGGCTGCCGAGCCTGCGATGTTGCCGGCCGAGGCGGCGTCGCCGAGCGCCGGCTGGATCACCCGCAGGTTGCCGTTGGCGTCGGGCAGCACCACGTCGGGCTTCCGGTCGCCGGTGACGTCGCCGAAGACCGGGTTGCTCGCCGGGTTCCACGGTGCGTAGTAGCTGTAGACGGCGGGCTGGCTGTAGTTGCCGGCGTTGTCCTGCGCCTGGACGTAGAGCGCGTTGGTGCCCCACGTACCCGGAACGGTGGTGTAGGCGGCCTTGCCGTTGGCGTCGGCCATCACCGTGTCCTGGTCACCGCACTTCCAGCCGGTGACCGGGGTGGGGGACTTCTTGACCTGGAAGCAGGCGAGGCCGGAGGCGTTCAGACCGCTGCCCGGGGCCGGGTCGCTGCCGGTCAGGGTGAAGGTGCCCGAGTCGGTGTTGAACTTGGTCGGGTTCGGGTTGGGCGTGCCGGACGGCGGGAAGTCGGCCGAGACGACGCCCACCGCGGGCGGGGTCTTGTCCACCCGGAAGTAGCACCACGGGGTCTCGTCGGACATCAGGGTGTCGTCGGTGGCGTTGACCGTCCAGCCGTACTGGTGGCCGTCGACCAGCGAACCGACCGGGACGACCTCGGCGTTGTAGGCGCCCGTCTTGGGGGTGCTGGGGGTCTGGCCCCCGCTCGGGTCGTTGTCGTCCCACATCCGGAACTTCGCGTAGAGCGGCAGCCCGGCGGGCGACCAGTCGTTCACGGCCAGCTGGATGTTCTGGTTGGCGCCGACCCAGCCCGGGTTGTACCAGGCGTAGCCGCCCGGGGTCTGGCAGTCGTTGTGCTGGTTGGTGGAGGCGAAGCCCGGCTGGGGAAGGGTCCGCGCCCACCAGACGCTCGGCGTGATGTCGTAGTTGGTGGTGATGTGCGGGTTGTTCGCCAGGTGCTTGCGGTGGTACTTGTTGTACTCGTCGTCCGGCGCGATGCCGACCGTCCAGTTCGGAGAGTGGTTCGCCGCGGCCTGCTGCATCTGCGAGGTCACGTTGAACGCGATCGGGCCGGTGCCGGTCAGGGGGGCGGAGCTGGCGACCTTGGTGCAGCCGCCGAACGTACCGCCACCGTTGCAGGGCTGGTTGTTCCAGGTCAGGTCGCTGGTGATGCCAGGCGTCCAGTAGAGGCCCAGCGACGTGCTGGTGCCTGGGCTGGACGCGCTGGTGACGCTGGCGTAGAACGTCGAGTCGAAGACGGTCGGCGCCTTGGGCGCACCGGTCGGGATGTTCCAGATCGCCGAGTTGATGCCGATGCGGTAGTAGATCCGCTCGCGGCCGTAGCCGGTGCAGTCACTGTAACCGCAGTAGCCGACACCGAGGTTGGAGACGGAGTCGGCGTACTTGGTGTTCGGGTTGTACTCCTGGACCTGGGCCGACATCACGGACCAGCTGTCGGCGCTGATCGTGGGGTCGAGGTACCAGGGGCCCTGGCCCTTGCCGAAGGTGGCGGTGTCCGGAACGAGGTCGAAGCCCTCGCTGTTCGCCGTGATCCCGATCTTGCCGATCGTGGCGTTGGCGCCCGGTCCCTGGGCGCTGGAGCCGGGTTCGGCGGGGTCGTTGCCCTCGGGGCCGGCCGTCCGGGCCGTCTTGCTGTTGCCGAGCACCGTGCCGCGGGCGGAGTCCCACTGGAAGGGCGTCGGCGCCTGCATGCGGACCTTGCCGGACTGGTCCTTGACGGTGACGTTGCCGGCAGAGTCGGTCGCGACGCTCAGCCCGGTGGTCCTGACCGGGAAGTGCAGGCGCTTGAGCCGGGGGTCCGCCGCGGCGGCCGCGGTGCGCACGACGACGACGTCGCGCCAGCCGCCGTCCGGCAGGGCGGTCAGCTGCAGGTCGACGTCGGGCAGCACGTTGCCGTACGTCGCGGTGTCGCCGTCCAGCGTCGGGGCGGGCAGTGTGAACGGGGCGGTGACGGAGAGCTTCTTGCCGTCCGCCGTGGTGATCGTGGCGAGCGGACCGGTGCCGCCGCCGGAGATCGTCAGGCCGCTGGAGGTGACGGCCGGGGCGACCGAGCCGTCGGCGTTGCGGTGCAGCCGGGTGTCGAGGTCCGCCCACGCCTTGCCGCGCTTGGCCCGCACCGGCTTGGCGTTGTCAGTGGTGGTGAACGTGCCGTTCGGGTTGGCGACGGTCGTCGAGGTCTCGTTGGTCATCGACTCGACGGGGGTCGCCTTGCCGGACGCCTTCGCCTTGCTCCGCGCGTCCAGCATGGCCTGCTGGAGCTCGGTGGGCTTCTGGGCGCCGGCCGGCTTCGCAGCAGCGGCACCGGACGGCGCGGCCGTCCCGTCGGCAGCCGAGGCCGCCGGTGCGGCCAGCAGCGCCATGCCGATCGCGCCGACGGTTGCTCCGGCCAGAAGCCTGGATGCGGCACGGCGATGGATCGGGGCCGACCGTGCGGTCGGTCTCGGATCGCTCTGTGTCATGACGGTTGGACCTCTTCCCCTCCGATCGCGCGGAGATCGCGCGAATGTTCGGAACGGAACGATGCGGACCTTCTGGCGGTTCGTCAAACGCGGCTTCGCCATATCGCCATATGTCCCGATCAAGGAGATCGATGAAGGTAAAACTTCAGCAAACAGATTGGGCCATCTGGGAGGTGGCGGCAGGTCAGGTCAGTCCCCACTCATAGGGTCTGCACGATCTACGGATCGTCATATCTTCATCTAGCCCTGACGGGCGACAACCTGGAGACGGTTCCCTTTGAGAGCGACACGAGCTCGATGGCCGGCCGGACGCTGGCTGCTCACGCGGTCACGATGGCTGGGCCTGATAAGTCTTCTGTCCGTATTGATGACGCTTCTGGCGGCGCCTTCCGCCGAGGCACTCGCCGCCCGGCGGCCCCACGGCAAGGTGTGGGCACCGCCGGGCACGCCGCTCGACAAGGGCATGAAGTCGGTCGGGGGCAAGAACCTCGTACCGTCGCAGCCCAAGGCGCCGGCATACCCGGTGCCGATGTCCTGGAAGCCCCCGGCGGCCGCCGCGTCCGCCCCGGGCGAGGCGACCGTCGCGCTGGAGGCCGGCAAGGCGGTCCAGGCCGGGCAGCTCCCGGTCAAGGTCGCGCCGGGCACCGGCGGCGACGTGAAGTCGGTGAAGGTCGAAGTCGCGGATTCCGAGGGGAAGTCCGCGGCCAACCGGCGCGTGACGCTGACCGACACGGCGGCGTCCGGCACCGGCAAGCAGGCCAAGAGCCTGAAGATCGCCCTCGACCTGAAGACGCTTCAGGGCGGCGCGTGGAACGACCGCACCCGTCTGGTGGCACTGCCCGCCTGCGCGGCGACCACCCCGGACGCGGCGGAGTGCCGCACCAAGACCCCGGTGGCCTCCTCGGTCGATCCCAAGTCCGGTGTACTGACCGCCGAGGTCCCGCTGACGGCGCCCGCCGCGTCGAAGACGGTGAAGAGCTCCACCACCGGTGAGGGCTCCTCCGTCGTCCGGGCCGACTTCGTGCAGGCAGCTCCCATGACCGCATCCGCGGTCGTGGCGACCGAGACGTCGGCCGGCGGCGCAGGCGGCACCTACGCGGCGACCCCGCTGTCGCCCTCGGCGGCCTGGGGCTCGGGCACCAACGTGGGCAACTTCACGTACTCGTACCCGATCCAGACCCCGCCGACCCTGGGCGGTTCGGCGCCGTCGGTCACGCTCTCCTACGACTCCTCGTCGGTGGACGGCAAGACCTCCGCGCAGAACTCGCAGTCCTCGTGGATCGGTGAGGGCTGGGACTACCAGCCGGGCTTCGTCGAGCGGTCCTACCGGGGCTGTGACAAGGACGGCATCACCAACTCCTCTGACCAGTGCTGGGCCGGCCAGAACGCCGTGCTCAACCTCGGCGGCCACTCGGGCACCCTGGTGCGCGACGACGCGACCGGCACCTGGCGCCTGCAGGGCGACGACGGCTCGAAGATCGAGCAGCTCACCGGAGCCACCAACGAGGCGCGCAACGGCGAGTACTGGCGTGTGACGACCACCGACGGCACCGAGTACTACTTCGGCCGCAACCACCTGCCGGGCGGCGACAACACCGACCCGGCGTCGAACTCGGTGGCCTACGAGCCGGTCTACTCGCCGAACAGCGGGGACGACTGCTACGACTCCGCCAAGGGCAAGGCCTCGTGGTGCCAGGAGGGCTGGCGCTGGAACCTCGACTACGTCGTGGACCCGCACCAGAACCTGATCACCTTCAACTACCAGCGTGACCTCAACTACTACAGCCGCGGCGGCGGCCAGAACAACGGCACGGGCACGCTCACCGCGTACGTCCGCGCCTCCGAGGTCACCCAGATCGCCTACGGCCAGCGCCTGCCCGACCAGGTCGCCGCCAAGGGTGCCGCCAAGCCGGCGGCGAAGGTTCTGTTCACCACCGCCGAGCGCTGTGTGCCCGGCGGCAGCATCACCTGCACCACCGCCCAACGCGTGGTGGCCAACCAGAACAACTGGCCGGACACCCCGCTCGACCTCAACTGCGCCTCCAGCGGCACCTGCACCAACTACGGGCCGTCCTTCTGGTCCCCGCTGAAGCTGTCGAAGATCGAGACCCAGGTCCTGGTCGGCACCGCGTACCGGTCCGTCGACCAGTGGGACCTGAAGCACTCCTTCCCCAACCCGGGCGACGGCACCAAGCCCTCGCTGTGGCTGGACTCGATCACCCGGACAGCCACCAACGGCCAGTCGGCACAGTCGCTCCCGGCGGTCACCTTCACCCCGCGCGAGCTGGGCAACCGCGTCGACGGCCTCGTCCCGGCCCAGCCGGCGTTCAACCGGCCGCGGATGCAGCAGATCACCACCGAGACCGGCGGGAAGATCAACGTCAACTACCGGGCCACGGAGTGCTCGCGCAACGCCGGCACCATGCCGGCCGCCGCGGACATCAACACCATGGCCTGCATGCCGGTCAACTGGTACCTGCCCGGCTCCTCCTCACCGGACCCGGTCAAGGACTGGTTCCACAAGTACCTGGTCTCCTCGGTCACCGAGCAGGACGCGGTCACCGGCGCGCTGGTGAAGTCCACGGACTACACCTATGGCGGCGGCGCCGCCTGGCACCGCAACGACGGCGAGTTCACCGACCCCAAGACCCGCACCTGGGACGACTTCCGGGGTTACCAGAGCGTCACCACCACCAGCGGCTCCGCCTACACCGGCGAGGCCCCGAAGACCCAGCAGGTCACCACGTACCTGCGAGGCATGGACGGCGACTACAAGGCCGACGGCTCCAAGCGGGCGGTCACCGTCTCCTTCACCCCGTACCCGGGTGCGGCGGCGGTGTCGGTCACCGACGACAAGTGGCGCGCCGGCGGGGTGATCGGCAGCCAGACCTACGACAAGGCCGGCGGCTCGATCGTCAGCGCCTCGGCCGCCGTCACCTCGGACGACCGGGTGACGGCGACGCACAAGCAGCAGAACGGTATGCCGGACCTGGTGGCCCGGTACGGCAGCAGCAAGTCCACCTCGTCCTCCTGGGCGAAGAAGGCGGACGGCTCCTGGCGGGCCCTGACCACCGTCATGACCACCGACCCGGACCACGGCAACCGGCCGCTGCAGATCGACGACAAGGGCGACGGCACCGCCGCCGCGCCGGAGATCTGCTCGACCAACAGCTACGCGACGAGCAGCAACCCGATGCTGCTGGTGCTCGTCTCCCGCGAGCTGACCGTGACCGGCCCCTGCGGCACCACGCCCACCGCGTCGAACACCCAGAAGGACACCCGCACGTTCTACGACGGGAAGCCCTACGGCCAGGCCGGCGCCACCGGTGACCCGACGTCGACCGACACGATCGACAGCTACGACGGCTCCGGCAACGCGGTCTACTCGACGCTGACCACGGCGACCTTCGACGCCTACGGCCGCGCCAAGACCTCGGCCGGCCCGGACGGCAGGGCGACCACCACGGACCTCTCGCCGGCCACCGGCGCGATCCCCACCAAGGTCACCCTGACCACTCCGATGGGCGCGACCTGGGCGACCTCGCAGACCTTCGACCCCGGCCGCAACCTGCCGCTGGAGTCGACGGACGCCAACAACCGCCACACCACCCGGCAGTACGACGCCCTCGGCCGGCTCACCGGTGTGTGGACGGCCGACCGGGCGACCAATCTGTCCGCCACCTACACGTTCTCCTACGCGATCAATGGCACCACGGCCCCGTCCGTGGTCACCTCCAGGTCGCTGACCGAGGACGAGACCTACTTGGTCAAGAACGAGCTGTACGACGGCCTCGGTCGGCTGCGCCAGACGCAGTCCAGCCTGCCGACCGGCGGCACGGGCCGACTGATCACCGACACCGTCTACGACTCGCACGGCTGGGCGATCAAGTCCTCGTCGCCGTACTACGAGAGCACCACCCAGCCCAACGGCACGGTCTACGTGCCGCAGGACTCGCAGGTTCCGGCGCAGACCTGGGTCACCTACGACGGCCAGGGCCGCACCACCACGTCGGCGTTCGTCTCCTACGGGCAGCAGCAGTGGACGTCCTCCACCGCCTACCCGGGTGTCGACCGCACCGACGCGACCCCGCCGCAGGGTGCCTCGCCGACCACGACGGTCACCGACGCACGCGGCCGCACCACCCAGCTGTGGCAGTACCGCACCGCCACCGCCACCGGCAATGCGTTCGATGCCGACGTGACGACCTACAGCTTCACCGCTGCGGGCCAGCCCGAGAAGCGCACCGACGCCGCGGGCAACGTCTGGACCTACGAGTACGACCTGCGCGGCCGTCAGACCGCCGTCACGGACCCGGACAGCGGGACCACCCGGACGGCCTACGACGCCGACTCCCGTGTCGCGTCCACCACCGATGCGCGCGGCAACAAGCTCGCCTACACCTACGACCTGCTCGGTCGCAAGACCGGCCTGTTCAAGGACAGCGTGGCGCCGGCGAACCAGCTCGCGGGCTGGACGTACGACACCGTCGCGGGCGCGAAGGGCCAGCTGGCCTCCGCGACCCGTTACGTCGGCGGCGCCACCGGCAAGGCGTACACCCAGGAGGTGACCGCGTACGACACCATGTACCGGCCCACCGACGCCAAGGTGACGATCCCCGACAACGAGGGCGCCCTCAAGGGCACCTACGCCACCCACAACGACTACTCGCCGATCCTCGGATCGCTGATCCACACCGACCTTCCAGCGATGGGCGGCCTGCCCGCGGAGGGTGTCGACTACCTCTACAGCAACACCGGCCTGCTGATCGCCTCCGGCGGCAACAGCACCCTGGTCACCGATGTGCAGTACGACGCCGCGGGCCGCGCGGTGCGCACCACGATCGGCGACTGGGGCAAGGAGGTCGTCTCCACCCAGCAGTACGACTGGGCCACCGGCCGCCTGATCCAGAACACCCTGGACCGACAGACCGGCACCACCTCGCTCGACCAGACCACCTACACCTACAACCCCGCCGGCCGGCTCACCTCGGTCAGCGATGTCCAGAGCGCCACCGCGACCGACCGTCAGTGCTTCACCTACGACTACCTCGGCCGCCTCACCAACGCCTGGACGGACACCGGCACGGTCACCACCGCGCCCGCGCCCTCCGTGCCCGGGGTGGGCTCGTGCACCAACGCCAACGGCCCCGCCATGACCGGCAGCCCGGCCAAGCCGAGCGTCGGCGGTCCGGCCCCGTACTGGCAGACGTACAGCTACGACAAGACCGGCAACCGCACCGGCCTCGTCCAGCACGACGTCACCGGTGACACCACCAAGGACGTCACCACCACCCAGACCTTCGGCACCGGCGCCAACACCGCCACCTCCGCCCCGAACACCGGCGGCGGAACCGGCGGCCCGCACTCGCTGCAGAAGGCCTCGGTCAAGTCCCCGTCCGGGACGAAGGACACCACCTACCAGTACGACGTCCAGGGCAACACCACGGCCGTCACCGACCCCTCCGGCACCACCAACCTCACCTGGAACGGCGAGGACAAGCTCGACACCATCGGCAAGTCCGGCCAGAACAAGGACACGTCCTACCTGTACGACGCGGACGGCAACCAGCTGATCCGCCGCAACCCCGGCAAGACCACGCTCAACCTCGGCTCCGACGAACTCACGCTCGACACCGCCAGCGGGTCCATGTCCGACGTGCGCTACTACGCTGCGCCCGGCGGCATCACCATCACCCGGGTCACCGCGGCCTCCGGCGGCGGCAAGCTCGTCTATCAGGTCTCCGACCCGCACGGCACCAACGGCGTCCAGATCGACACCGACGCCGCGCAGACCGTCAGCCGACGTCCCACCGACCCGTTCGGCAACCCCCGCGGCACCCAGCCCGGCGCCGGCACCTGGGCCGGAGACAAGGGCTTCGTCGGCGGCACCCTCGACGGCGAAACTGGTCTCACCAACCTCGGCGCCCGCGAGTACGACCCACTGCACGGCCGCTTCCTCAACCCCGACCCGCTCTTGGCGGTCTCCAGCCCCCAACAGTGGAACGGGTACGCGTACAGCGAGAACGACCCGGTCAACGGCAGCGACCCGTCGGGTCTCATGAACATGGCGCTCAGTGACGGGGGCGGCATCGACGACGGCGCTCCCGCCCCGCAACCCACGACCGAGACCAGCGGTAATGGAAGCGGCGGCAACGGTAACGACGGTCATGACAAGGGCAAGAAGTGTGGCGGCTTTGGCGGCTGGCTCAAGTGCAAGGCCAAGGCCGCTGCCAACGCCGTCGTCAAGGTGGTCGAGGAGCACCCGGTCATCGCCGCGATGGTCGTCACCGCGGTGGTGGTGGGCGCTGCAGCCTGCATCATCATGAGCGCCGGGGCATGTGCTGCGGTCATCGTTCCGGCTGCGGCCAACGGTGCCCTCGCGGCCGCCGAGTTCGGTGCCGCCGCCATGGTGGCGGGTGCTGCGACAGCAGTCACCGTCGAAGCCGGCATAGCCGTCGGTGCCACAGCCCTGGCCGCATTGGGTGTCGGTGCGGCGGTCGCCGCCAAGACCGCCCAGCGGGCGGAGCAGTCCGCCGCGGGCGTCAGCAGCCGTACCACGCAGACGGCGGGCAAGGCCGCCAGCAAGGACGCGGCCGAAACCAGTAAGGCCGCTCGCCCCAGCACTGGTGGCGGCGGTGGCGGCTGCAACAGCTTCCCCGCTGGCACCCAGGTGCAGCTTGCAGATGGCGGTACCAAGGCCATCGACAAGATCCAGGTCGGTGACCAGGTCACTGCCACCGATCCGTCCACCGGCATCACCGCAGCACGTCCTGTTGTGGCGCTCATTGTGGGTCATCACGACACGGACTACACCGAGCTGACCGTTACCGCAGCGGGGCCGCGTGCTCCCCCGGCAGAGAAGGAGTCCATCACTTCCACGGCGAACCACCCGTACTGGGACGTCACCACCCAGCGCTGGACCAACGCCAAGGACATCAAGCCCGGCGATCAGCTGCAGAACCTGGATGGCACCACACTCACCGTGCTCGCCGTCCACTCCTACGCGACTGCGCCGCAGACGGCCTACAACTTCACCGTTGCTGATCTGCATACCTACTACGTTCTAGCGGGCGTGGCTCCGACGCTCGTGCACAACGCGGCTGCGGACCTCTGCGATCTCACCAAGAAGGCCGCACAGCAAAGCCCTACGAATAACCAGGCGGTGTCGGTTGCTCGTGACACCTATACTGGCACAGAGCGATCGGGTGAAAGCGGTGCAGTTCCGGGAAATGTTCACCCCGAGTTGGCTCCGCGCCTAAAGGCAGCGCAGGACCTCCAGGCCAGTGGCACTCACAAGGAGGCGTGGGACCCTGGGACCTGTGCAGAGTTTCACTCGTGCAACAACGTCCTGAATACCGTCCCGGGCATTAGGCTCGATGATATCGAGTACTTCACGATAAATAAGCGAGATCTAACTCCGAAGTTTTCATGTGGCTGGTGTCAAATGATTCTTGGGGGCCCTGGAGGGGCAATCGAAAGGACTCAATGAAATGCCTAGAGCCGTAAGTGACTCCTGGCTAGGCTCGGTTCTCTCTCCCGGGTGGTCGCCGATCCGTCGAGTTGACGTCTCGGAAGCGCTGGCGGCGTGGAAGGCGGATGGCCATTACCCATTGGAACCGGCGATCGAGGTTGCTTCAAGGCTTGACGGGCTTAGCTTCAGGTACCCCCGCCCAGCGGTCGGGGAATCTCCCGACGAGTGCTCTTTTGATGCTGCAGCCGCGTCTCGTTCGATTTATCCGCAAGTCGTCCGGGGTTACGAAAACGCCATTGGGTCCCAGTTGTGCCCAGTGGGGGTAACCGCCTCGAGGCATGTTGTGCTCATGGTCTCCGGGGATGGCGCAATATATGGGGGATATGACCGGTTCCTTGCTCGCTATGGGGGTGACTGGAGGGAGGCGATCTGGGTAATATACAACCGAATTTCGCCGTCCAGAATCACCCTTGATTAACTGGATGGGATGCTGCCGCGTTTCGATGGATTGACCCTGCGGGGGAAGATCTTTTGGGCTGTGAAAAGTGGCAGGATTTTATTCCCTGTGGGGCTCGGTCGATCGACCGAGCCCCACGGCATTTTGAGGCCGGCGATTGCGTGTCGTAGCAACCTGGAACGCCCGAGAGCCCGGACTGCCAGTTGCTCTCGTGTCGGTCGGGGTCACCAGGCCCCATGACGGGTAGGACTGTGCCTGTTCGCGTTCGGTGATGGCCCGACTGCAGGGAGCCGCGAGTGGCTGCATACCTTGACCGTGACCAGGCAGCCGGGGAGCAGGTCCCCGCCGAGGACGCGCCGCCCCCGCCGCCGGAACTGGTGGCACTGGCGCACGCGTACGGGGTGGACAGCAGCTACAACCCGGGCGGCGGGACGGTCCCGGTCGGCTCGGACACCCTGGTCGCCGTGCTGGCCGCGCTCGGGGTGGACGCCTCGACGCCGGACGCCGTGCAGGCCGAGCTGCACAGGCACCGGGTGGAGACCGCCGCCCGGCTGCTGCCGCCGACGGTGGTGGTCCGTCAGGGCCGCCGCACCGCCCTGGACGTCCCCGCCGAGGCGGAACTCGCCGTCGAGCTGGAGGACGGCGGCCACTGGGACCTCCCGAAAGGCCACTCGCACTGGCTGCCCGCCGACCTCCCCCTCGGCCGGCACCGGCTGACCGCGAAGGCGGGACCGCGGGAGTCCTCCGCCGCCCTGATCGTCGCCCCCGAGCGGCTGCCGGAGCCGCAGGGCCGCAGCTGGGGCTTCCTCGCCCAGCTGTACTCGGTGCTCTCCGACCGCTCCTGGGGCATGGGCGACCTCGGCGACCTGGCCGACCTCGCCCGGTGGGCCGGCCACGAGCTGGGCGCCGGCTTCCTGCAGATCAATCCGCTGCACTCCGGCATGCCCGGGGCGCCCTCCGACCCGTCGCCGTACCGCCCCTCCTCCCGGCGCTTCGCCGACCCCGTCCACCTGCGGATCGAGGACGTGCCCGAGTACGCGTACGCCGACGCCGCCGTGCGCGGGTACGCCGAGCGGGCCGGCCGGCTGCGCGCCGAGGTGCTGGAGCACGACGGACTGATCGACCGGGACGCCGTCTGGGCGCTCAAGCGGGAGGCGCTGGAGGCGCTGTACGCGGTGCCCCGCACGGTCGGCCGGGACGCCGCCTTCCGGGCGTTCGCCGCCCGCGAGGGCGAGTGGCTGGAGCGGTACGCCACCTGGTGCGCCCTCGCCGAGGAGCACGGCCCGAACCGGCACACCTGGCCGAAGGGCCTGCGCCGCCCGGACAGCCCGCACGTGGCCGCCGCGAAGGCGGTGCTCGCCGACCGGATCGGCTTCCACCGCTGGCTCGCCTGGCTGGTGGACGAGCAGCTCGGCCGGGCCCAGCGGGCCGCCGAGGACGCCGGCATGGCGGTCGGTCTGATCCACGACCTCGCGGTCGGCGTGCACCCGGACGGCGCCGACGCCTGGGCGCTGCAGGACGTCCTGGCGGAGGGCATCTCGGTCGGCGCCCCACCGGACGCCTTCAACGCCCACGGCCAGGACTGGGGCCTGCCGCCGTGGCGCCCGGACGCGCTCGCCGCCGCCGGCTACGAGCCGTTCGGCGAGCTGCTGCGGGCCGCGGCCCGGCACGCCGGGGCGCTGCGGATCGACCACGTGATGGGCCTGTTCCGACTGTGGTGGGTGCCGGCCGGGCACCCGCCGACCCGCGGCGCGTACGTCCGCTACGACGCGGAGGCGATGCTCGGCGTGCTGGCGCTGGAGGCGCACCGGGCCGGCGCGTACGTGATCGGCGAGGACCTGGGCACCGTCGAGCCCGGTGTGCGCGAGGAGTTGACGGGGCGCGGCATCCTCGGCACCTCGGTGCTGTGGTTCGAGCGGGACTGGCACAGCAAGGGCGAGATCCTCCCGCCGGAGCGCTGGCGGGCCGGCTGCCTGGCCACCCTGACCACCCACGACCTGCCGCCGACCGCCGCCCGGCTCAGCGGCGAGCACGTCGAACTGCGGCACCGCCTGGGCCTGCTGGCCCGGCCGCTGGACGACGAGCAGGACGCCGCGCGGGCCGAGCTCGCCGAGTGGCGCGAGGAGCTGGCCGCCCGCGGCTTCGTCCCGGAGGGCGCCGAGCCGACGCCGGAGGCGCTCTACGACTTCCTGCGGGCGACCCCGGCGGCGCTGGTCGGCGTCTGGCTGCCGGACGCGGTCGGCGACCCGCGCCCGCAGAACCTCCCCGGCACCTGGGACCAGTACCCGAACTGGCGGCTGCCGGTGGCCGACCGGGAAGGCCACCCGGTCACCCTGGACGCGCTCGCCCAGGCGCCGTCCACGGCCCGGCTGGTCGCGGGGCTCGCGGCGGGGCTCGGAAGGCCCACCCCGCCGCGCGGCGCCGTGTGAGCGGCCGGTACCGTGGGAAACGTGGACAAGAGGAATGCTGTGCGCGCCGGTGCGGTCACCGCGGCGGCCACGCTGATGATGCTGATGACGTCGCCCGCCATGGCCCTGACCCGCGACGACGGTGACGAACCGGGCAGCGGGATCAGCACCGGTGAGGTCATCGGTATCTACGTGCTCCTGCCGATCGCGCTCTTCCTGCTGATCGCCGGCCTGGTCATGCTGCCCTCGCTGCGCAGCAAGGGCAAGAACAAGTAAGACGTCCGTCCGAGCGCCGTCGGGGCACCCGCCCCGGCGGCGCTCCGGCATGTCCGGCGGCGCCCGCGCCCGGGCACCCGGCCCCCGGCGGTCAGGAGCGGGCGAGGGCGGCCGGGTGCCAGTCGGCCGGACCGACGGCCGGAAGGTGCCGGGCCAGCCCGTCCGTCCAGCGCCTGGTGCCGTCGGGGAGGACGGCCAGCGCCTCCACACCGGGCCGCTCCCGCACCCAGTCGAGGGCGCGCACCGGGCCCATGGCGAACGCGGCAGTCGTCCAGGCGTCGGTGCGGGCGATGCCGGTGCCGGGGGCGCCGACCAGGGTGAGCGAGGCCGTGCCGACCGCGGGGCGGCCGGTGTGCGGGTCGACGATGTGCGCGCCGCGCTCGGCGGTGCCGGAGGTGGCGACCGCGAGGTCGTGGCCGCCGAGCACGGCGGCCAGCCGCCCGGGCAGCAGCGGGTTCGCGACGCCGATCCGCCAGGGACCGCCCGCGGTCTGCACGTCGCCGCCGCCGCTGACGCAGTGCTGCCGGGAGCCCGCTTCGCGCAGCATCCGTGACGCCTCCTCGACCGCCCAGCCCTTCACCCAGCCGCTGGGGTCGAGCCGGCCGGCCGGGCGCTCGGTGAACCATCCGCCGGTCTCCGCGGCGACGGTCCGGCAGGCCTCCAGCACGGCGGGGACGTCCGGGTCGCACTGTTCCGGGGCGAGCTCGCCGCGGTCCAGCCGGCTGATGTCGCTGTCGGCGCGGTAGGGGGAGAAGACCGCGTCGATCCGGTGCAGCCGGGCGGTGATCCGACGCAGCACCTCGGAGGTGCCGGGGCCCGGGTCGCGGACGGCGATCGAGAAGACGGTGCCCATCACGGGCTCGGCGTGGCGGAGCACCGCGGCCTCACCGCCCGGCCTTGTCGAGGGCGCTCTGCAGGGACTTCGTGTAGCCGTCACTGGTGAAGGTGGCGCCGCTGATCACGTCGATGTCGGCGCTCTGGGCGGCCATCGCCTCCTGGTTGAGCAGCGGCAGCGCGTAGCTGTTGATCTCCTGGTCGCGGCGGTCGTTCGCGGGGTACTGGATCACGTCGACGGCGGTGATGCGGCTGCCGTCGAGCGTGACCTTGACCTGGACGGGGCCGTAGCGGGTGTTGGCGGCGTCCCCGGTGACCGTCCGGGTCCCCGAGGCGCTCGTGGACCCCGACGACCCCGAGGACGCCCCGGAGCTGCCGGCCGACCCCGAGGAGGCACCGGTGGTGCCGCCGGTCCCGCCCGAGCTGACGACCGGGGCGGCCCCGGCCCCGTCGTGCGGCTTCATGGAGAGCAGCAGCACGATCCCGGCCGCGGTGGCGGCGCTGCTGACGACGGCTCGGCGCATGGGAGGGTCCTCCTCGGGACGACGGATCAGAAGGCGAAGGACTCGCGGTGGATGCGGTTCGGCCGCACGCCGGCGGCCCGCAGGGAGCGGACGGCCTCCTCGGCCATCGCCTCCGGCCCGCAGAGGTAGACCTCGTGGTCGGCGAGGTCGGGGACGAGGTCGCGCAGCGCCGTGCCGAGATCGCCGACCTGGGTACGGGAGCCGACCAGCTCGTGCACCCGGCCGCCCCGCCGCCGGGCGACCCCCGCCAGCTCCTCCCGGAAGAGCAGGTCCTCCGGCCTGCGGGCGCGCTGCACCAGGGTCACCTGACCCGGCAGGGTCTCGAACAGCGCCCGCAACGGGGTGATGCCGACGCCGACCCCGAGCAGCAGGACCCGCCGCTCGCGGTGCAGCCGGGCGGTGAAGGCACCGTACGGGCCCTCGGCCCTCACCCGGGTGCCGGGACGAAGGGCGGCCACGGCGGCGCTGTGCCCGCCGAGGTCCTTGACGGTGAACCGCAGGAAGTGCGGGTGCGGCGGTGCCGACAGCGAGTACGGGTTGGCGGCCCAGCGCAGCCCGGGCTCCTGGAACTGCAGCCGGAAGAACTGCCCCGGCTCGGCCCGCAGTTCGTCCAGCCGGTGGCCGGTCAGGAAGAGCGACACCACGCCGGAGGCCTCCGGCCGGACCTCGGCGACCTGCAGCCGGTGCCGGCGGTCGAACAGCCACGGCCGCACCAGCCGGTACCAGCCGACGAGGACGGCGGTGCCCAGGTACAGCGCGTACCAGAGCGCCTTGGCCTTGGGGTCGCCGAAGTCGGCTCCGGTCGCGAGCTGGTGGCCGAAGCCGAGCGCGACGGCCAGGTAGGTCGCCAGGTGCAGGTAGTACCAGGTCTCGTAGGAGAGCCGGCGGCGCGCCGCCCGGGCCGAGACCGCGCCGGTACCCAGCAGCAGGATCGTGCCCAGCGTCGCCTTGATCATCTCGGGATAGTGAAAGACGATGTCGACGCCCTCGGCGACCACCCCCCGGTCGTTGGTGAGCGCGTACCCCCAGACGATCGTCAGCACGTGGGCGGTCACCACGGCGACCATCCAGCGCCCGCCGAAGGCGTGCCAGCGGGCCAGCCGGTCCGCCCCGACCTCGCGCTCCAGCAGCGGCAGCCGGGCCATCAGCAGGATGAGCACGGGGGCGGCGTAGCCGGCGAGCAGGCCGGTGAGCCGGCCCGCGTTGGTGAGCCAGCCGGCCGCGCCGACGACCGAGGCGGTGTCCTTCCACCAGAGCGCGGTGACGCCGAGCGCTCCCGCCGCGATCAGCGCGAGCACGGCGGCCGGCACGGCGGCGACCGGACGGCGGGGCACTGCCCGGTGCGTCCGGGCGGCGGACCGCGGTGGGGCTGCGGTGGCCATCGGGAACCTCCTTCGAACCCGGCGGCGGGTGTCGCCGAGGTGGCCCACGATGGCACCGGAAGCTCTCAGTTGCCTCTGAGTGCGAGGCGCCACGACAGCTTCCAGGAGGCATGTATTCGCAGGTGGAAACCTGTTTGTCGGCTCCGGGCGACGCCGCGGGATCTCAGCGCTTTCTCATCGCGGCGGGCCAGAATGAGAGCCACCGAAGCACACCGAGGGAGCACCATGGACGACTCCGCCGACCGGCAGGGCTGGCGCGTCCTCGTCGTGGACGACGAGCCCGATCTGGTGGAGGTTGTCTGCGGGGCGCTCCGCTACGAGGGCTGGGAGGCCGTCGGCGAGACCACCGGCGAGGCTGCTGTCCGTACCGCGGCCGCCTGGCGACCGCACGCCGTGGTGCTCGACATGATGCTTCCCGACCTCGACGGCATGGAGGTGCTGCGCCGCATCCACGCCGCGCGGCCCGAGGTCCGGGTGCTCTTCCTGACCGCCCGCGACGCCGTCGAGGACCGGATCGCCGGGATCGCGGCGGGCGGCGACGACTACGTCACCAAGCCGTTCAGCCTGGCCGAGGTCGTCGTCCGGCTGCGCGGACTGCTGCGCCGCACGGCCCCGCCCCCACCCGCCGGGCAGCCGCCCGCGCACGCCCTGGTGCTCGGCGACCTCGTGCTCGACGAGCCGGCCCGCGAGGTCACCCGGGGCGGGGAGCCGATCGACCTCAGCCCCACCGAGTACGCGCTGCTGGCGTACCTGATGCACCATCCCCGGCAGGTGCTGAGCAAGGCGCAGATCCTGGACGCCGTCTGGTCGTACGACTTCGGCGGGCAGGCGCACGTCGTGGAGCTGTACATCAGCTACCTGCGCAAGAAGATCGATGTCGGCCGGACGCCGATGATCCACACCGTGCGCGGCGCCGGCTACCTGATCAAGGCGTCCCCGTGACGGCCGCCGGCGACCGGGCCGCCCGCCTGCGCGCGCAGGCGGGACGGCTCGTGCCGCGGACCCTGCGCGCCCGGCTGATCGCCGGACTGCTGGTGCTGCTGGTCGTCACCTGCGCCGCGGTCGGCTTCGCCACCACCGCGGCCCTGCGGCACTTCCTGGTCGACCGGCTGGACCAGCAGCTCGCCGACACCGGCGGCCGGTACGCCGCCAGCCTGGAGCACGCCGGCCGGGGCGGGGCCACCGACACCCGGGCGCAGACCCCCGGCACCTTCGGTGCACGGCTGCTGGACGGCCGGGCCACTGCGGCCGGTGTGGTGGACGGGGACGCCGACGACGCCGACCGCCCCAACGCCGACGACCGGGTCGACCTCTCCGCCGCCGATCAGCGCGCCCTGGCCGCGCTGCCCGTGGGCGGCCCGGCTCGCACCGTCCGGCTGCCGGCCCTCGAAGGCCCGTACCGGATGCAGGCGGTCGCCGGCCGGGACGGCGACGTGCTGGTCAGCGGCCTGCCGCTGGGTCAGGTCGAGGACACCGTGGAGCGTCTGACGACCCTGGAGCTGACGGTCTTCGCCATCGCGGTCACCGCGGCGGGGGTGGCCGGCGCGCTCTGGGTCCGCTGGTCGCTGCGGCCGCTGGACCGGGTGGTCGCGACCGCCGAGCGGGTCAGCACGCTGCCGCTCGCGAGCGGCGCCGTCGACCTCTCCGAGCGGGTGCCCGACGACGACCCGGCGACGGAGGTCGGCCGGGTGGGCGCGGCGCTCAACCGGATGCTCGGCCACGTCGGCGCGGCGCTCGCCCGGCGGCACGCGGTGGAGGAGCGGCTGAGGGCGTTCGCCGCCGACGCCAGCCACGAGCTGCGCACCCCGGTCGCCGCCGTCCGCGGGCACGCCGAGCTGGCGCTGCGCCACCCCGGCACGGTGCCCGAACCGGTGGTGCACTCGCTGGAGCGGATCGGCGCCGAGGCCCGACGGATGGGTGCGATCGTCGAGGACCTGCTGCTGCTCGCCCGCCTGGACGCGGGCCGGCCGCTGGCCGACCAGGAGGTCGACCTGACCCGGATCTCCCTGGACGGCGTGGCCGACGCCCGCGCCGCCGGGCCGGACCACCGCTGGCGGCTGGTGCTGCCCGAGGAACCGGTGCTCGTCCGCGGGGACGCCGACCGGCTGCGCCAGGTGGTGGCCAACCTGCTGGCCAACGCCCGGACCCACACGCCCGCCGGCACCGCGGTGGAGCTCGCCCTGGAGCGGGGAGGCGGGGAGGTGCGGCTGTCCGTCGCCGACACCGGCCCGGGCATTCCACCGGAGCTGGCGGACCGGGTGTTCGAGCGCTTCGTGCGCGGGGACCGGGGCAGGTCGCGGGCCACCGGGTCCACCGGGCTCGGCCTGTCGATCGTGCAGGCGGTCGCCCAGGCGCACGGAGGCACGGTGGACGCGGCGAGCCGGCCTGGCCGCACCGTCTTCACCGTCCGGCTGCCGGCCGTGCCCTCCGCGTGACCGGCGGTCCGGCAAGGTCCTGGAAACGCGTCGGCCGCCCCGGGGGGGGCGGGGGGGCCCACCGGGGGGGGGGGGTGTCGGCGCCCGCGCGGGGGCCGTGGGCGGCCCGGGCGCG